>JBDHGR010000533.1:0-3831 GCA_039589815.1 Gemmatimonadota bacterium
CATAAAGCACCCTCCAGCTACCAAAGGTCTTCCCCGGTTCGGTGGTGGAGTGCCTGCGGTCGGTTTCCGAGACCCGAAGCACGAACGACTCACTCGCGTCGGTCCACCGAGGGTCCCCCCACCCGAATACGAGATCAACCACCTCTCGGAGCATGCCGAGGCCCATGACGGCAGGGGTCACGTGGAAGGGTGAGAAGCGCTGGAAGGTTTCACCCAGCTCGTCCAGCGTCGGCGATGCGTGGCCTTTCAGGTCGATGGCCCAAGCATCGTGAAGGGGGACATCGGCCAGCAAGCTGTTCACGCGGAAATCCTGTGATGCGAATGCCTCCGGGGAGATCCGGGGGCCCCTGGCTGAAGCACCGGCCACCAGTGCGGAGTTGCCGACGGCAGCGAGGACGGCCAACGCAAGCCCTGAGCGGGCCCGGGCCGGACCTGCCCGGCCCAGCCCCCAGATCCGGTCGCATCCCAAGCTCCTCTCCCACCCCGAGCCTCGCTCCTGCCCCAGGCGTCCGCCGCGATCCAAGCTTCCGCCGCCCCCCAAGCTTCCGCCGCCCCCCAAGCGTCCGCCGCCCCCCAAGCGCCCGGCGCCCCCTTTCCCGGCCCAGGCGATGGCCAGGGCGGGAACAACCAACCATGGGGCCACGGCCCAGGGCGCGACGAATGCCGCTCCGAGGAGGCCGCCCGATACGATCCAGGGCACGATCCCCCCCAGGCCCTTCGCGCCGGGTAATAGGATCGATACGCCAAGAAATGCGAGGGCCATGATGTCCACTCTGAGAGGGGTGATCACCGCGACAGAAGGCATAAACCTCGGGCCAAGGGCCCCGAAGGTCCCCACCGCAAGGAGGGAGATTTCGTAGACTGTGTTCCTGCGAGTGACGGCTCGAGTCGCCATGGTGCCCGCCTTGATGTGGGTATCGAGACCATCTACACGACAAAGAGAACGGATCCTTCCCCCGGTCCGAACAGAAACCTGCCGAACGGGCCGAATCGGGGGGGATGCGGTCGGAAACGGGGATGAATGGCGGGATGGATGAGGGAGACCTCCAATCCCGGTCACGCCGTTCACGGCCGTATCGGCCCGGAGATCCAGGTCGTACGACCGTTGAGGGGTGAGGAATTGCCTAAAGGAGGAGGTGTGCAGCAGTTTGATCGCAGGAGGAAGCCGTGATGGTCAGCGAACACCGCAAACAGAGCAGGGACCGAAGCTTCTGGATCCTCTTTTCGGCCGGTTGGATCGTGTACGCCGGCCTGATGGTCTCCACTGCCGTGCTCGAGGGAGAGGCCGTGCTGCCCCGCCTCTCGTCCGTCCTGCCTCCTTCAATCTTTTCCATCGTCATCGCGTCCCGGCGACGCCTTTTTCTGAAGCCCGAGTGGCACATCTGGAAAACGGTTGGAGTCCACTTCGGGGTCGGCCTCGGCTATGCGGTGTTGTCGTCCCTGGGAACCATCGGGCTGACCATGGCCCTCGGCGCATTTGAATCGGCCTTCGCCGGAGAAGCCCCTGCAGCCGCCGTCGTTTTCTTTTCCTTCTACTACTTCCTCATCTACGCCGTCCTCGCCGGGTTCATGATGTGGTCGGAATCCCTTCACCGGGTCGAAGAGAGCCGTGCCCTGGCGGCCAGAGAATCGATCCTCCGAGCCGAAGCAGAGGCGAAAGCGGTGAGGGCCCAGTTCAATCCCCATTTCGTGTTCAACACACTCCACTCCCTGATGCTCCTGGTTCGGGCCGATCCCACGGCCGCCGAACGGGCCATCGAAGACGTGGCCTCGTTGATCCGATATGCGTCGATCCTGGAGCGGCGGGATCAGGACGTGGTGCCGCTGGGGGAGGAACTGGAGATCGCCCGGCGGTACATAGGCCTGGAGACTCTGCGGTTGTCGGACCGGTTGACGGTGGAATGGGACATCGATCCGGAGCTGGACAACGTCGCGGTCCCCCCCTTCTCCCTCCAGACTCTCCTGGACAACGCCATCAAACACGGGATCGCCCCGAAGGAGGAAGGGGGCACCATCAGGGTCCAGATACGGAGAGACGCGGACCTCATGGCCATCTCCGTGGAGGATGACGGGTTGGGTGCGAAGCCCGAAACGGTTCGAGCGGCAGAAGGAAAGGGTTTGAACCTCCTTCAACGGCGACTCTCGACGCTCTTCGGCGACACCGCTTCCCTGACCTGGCGCACGTCACCGGGTGAGGGCTTCTCGGCGCTCCTCAGGGTGCCAACCTCATGACGGGTTCAAATGGTTTCGGGATCGCCAAGGTCCTGATCTGCGAAGACGAACCGCTGGCCGTGCGGGCGCTCCGGGAATACCTGAAAGACGTGGATTGGATCGAGGTGGTGGGGGACGCCAGGAACGGATCCGACGCCGTCCGCCTCATCCAGAAGCTGGAACCGGACCTGGTCTTTCTGGATGTTCGCATGCCAGGCCTGACGGGCCTGGAGGTGCTGGAGAAGATCACCCACCACACGGCCGTCATCTTCACCACCGCGTACGACGAATACGCTCTTTCCGCTTTTGAGTTCGGGGCTCTCGACTATCTCGTGAAGCCCTTCGGAAAAGACCGGTTGATGGAAAGCCTGGACCGGGTAAGGGTGCGCCTGGTGGGTGAAGGGCTGGCCGGGAAGAATGGGAGGGATGGTCCCCGTTCGTACCACGCCTCCCGCTTATTCGCCCGACACCGGGGGGGGATTGTCCCCATTCACGTCGATCAGATCGTTCGGATCGACGCCACCTCAGGGGGCGTATCCCTCGTCACATCAGGCGCGACCTTCTCCTCCGACTCATCGTTGGGGGAGGTTCAGGAGCGATTGAACCCGAAGGAATTCATCCGGATCCACAGGGGCCACATCGTCAACCTCTCCCACGTGGACAAGATCGAGAAGTACGACGAGCGCCGGTTTCTACTCAGGCTCGACGACGGTAGCCGGCTGATCGCCAGCCGAAGGGGCTCGCAGATGTTACGGGAGCTGATGGGCTGAAGGCCCGCCCATCAAGGGAGCACTCGAAAACCCTCCAGCCGTGCCGCCAGCGCCAGGCGCTCATCATACGTCACCAGCTCGGGCCGGTCCGTCGATCCCGCCCAGACCCGGGCGGCGGCAAGCTGGAAGGCGTCGGCTGCCTTCAATCCGTGCACCCGCAGCAGCCGGATCGCCCGGTCCCTGACCTCCTCCGACGGCAGGATCTCCAGCCAGGACGTCCGCAGCCCATCAAGCAACTCCAGCACCCGCTCCTCCTCGTCCACCGTGAGCCGCTCCTCCCGCCGGAGCCGGGCCGCCGCCGACACGCATTCGACAGCGGTGCCCCACCACGCCGCGATCTCCGAATCCTCGTCCAGGAGGCTGCGACCGTCCGGATCCGAAGGACGGGGCAATTGCATAAAACCGGGATCGAGAGGTCGCAGCGGACGCTGAGCCAGTCCCGCTCGAACCAGCTCCTCAACACGGCCCTCCAACGCACCTTCGCCTTCCAAGCCCACCAGCCGAGCCACCGGCCTCCCTCGGTCCGTCACCACCACCCCCTCCCCGGCCTTGGCCCTGCGCAGGTATTCGCTGAGCCGAGCCTTGAGCCGAGCGATGGATACACGCTCATTAGTCATTATGACCTCTAGGTCAAATGGATATGACTACTATAGTCTTTTATGGAAGACTCGGCCAGGAAGAACGCTCAGGATCCTCAGCGCCTGGATGCTGACGTCACCTCGTCCCACCTCTTTGACGTGCGGCAATGTCCACCAGCCTTCGGAGCTCCGCGAAGGGGTTCACGGCATCGTCCACCTGTAGGCGCAGCACCACGTCGTTGTTCAACCAGACGCCCCCCCTCTTCTTGACG
>JBDHGR010000534.1:0-4170 GCA_039589815.1 Gemmatimonadota bacterium
CCGTGTCCGCCACCAAGGCTTCGTTCCGGCCGGTGATCCTGGCGGCCATCCGGATGGATGTAGCGGCTGCCTGGAGCCAGTCATAGGTGGGTACATTCACCACGTCCATGTCCAGGAGTTCGGCCATCATGCTCTCGTATTCGAAGAGAGCCTGGAATCGGCCGTGGTCTTCAAAGGGTTCACCGGCATAACCGGTGAGGAACTCCGACCTTCCCTGGATCTCGTCGCAGACGGCAGGGACGAAGTGTTGCCAGCAACCGCCCCCGAGGAAGCTGAGGTGTTCCTCGCAGGTCCGGTTTTTGGCCAGGACCTTCTGCACGTGGCGTTTCAGATCGCTCTCGGCTGCAAGCGGGTCCGGGAGGTTCAAGGGCCCCTTGAACCGCAGATGCTCCGGGATATCCTGGTAGAGTTCTTCGATGGATGCCGCCCCGATGGCGGCCAACATCTCTTCCTGGATTTCCGGCACGGAGTTGGGGATGTAAGGGTGTGCTTTAGGCCTGTCCCTGCTCATATAAGGTCCTTTCAAGTTGAGCTTAGGTTTTGGAGTCGTATTCGATCTCGGTCGATTAAGCTGTTCCACCACCGTCCACGGTGAGGAATGCTCCAGTCACCCAGGTTGACATATCGCTGGCGAAGAACAGGACCGCATTCGCTACATCGGTTGGGGTGCCGACTCTGTTCAAGGGCCGATCGGCGGCTTCTCTCATGAACTCGTCCGGGTTTTCTCCGAGCTGTTCGCACTCACTTCTGAGCATGGGTGTATCCACATCCCCGGGACAGACGCAGTTGACGCGGATATTGTGCTGGCCGTGGTCGATGGCCATGGCTCTGGTGAGGTTCAACACGCCACCTTTGGCAGCGCAGTAGGACACCGCGTCGGGCCCGCCCGTGAAGGACCAGCCGGATCCGGTGTTCACGATGCTGCCCCCCCCACCTTCGATCATGTGGGGGATGACGTGATGGGAAAGGAGGTAGGTGCCTTTGAGAGATACGTTCAATGCCAGGTCCCACTCTTCCTCTGCCAGGTCCACAGTGTTCTTCCTGATCGCGACGCCGGCGTTATTGAAGAGGACGTCGATTCTTCCGAGGTCCGCAATGACCCTCTGGGTCACCTGCTTGCATTGAGGGCCTGAGGTCACATCACAGTGGTAGTAGGTGGCGTGCAGCCCGCGTTCCTTCAGGGCCTGCATCGCCGCATGGCCCCGTTCGTCGTCGATGTCCAGGAGAGCCACCTTCGCACCGGCTTCGGCCAGGCGTGAGGCGACGCCAAGGCCGATCCCGGAGGCTCCACCCGTTATTACCGCTACCCTCCCCTGAAGGGAAGTGAGATCATTAATGATTTGCTGCTTATCCATTGGCTTTTCTCCCTGCGTTTGGGAGTGGGGGGGAATACTAGTGTTGGGGCGCCAGGACTGTCTATAGGGGCGTGGGGCCGAGCGGAATGCCTGGGGTTGCAGAGCCAAAGATGGCCCTGCGCGAAGTGTGGAAAGGCCGTAGGTTTCAGCGCAGAATATCGATCACTTCTCTCTCTTCGTCCTCAGGAGTCTTACCATGGAAGAACGCTCTTCCAGCGGGACTGATCCCCGGTCTCCAGATCCTTCCGGTAATGAGAAATCTTCCCAACTCTCCAGACGACAGTTTCTGGGAACGGGCGCCGTTGCTGGCGGGGTCCTGGTCCTGGGGGGGGTGGAGGCCTGCTCTCCTGGTGAAGGGGGTGGGGATGGCACGGGTGGAACCCCCGAGTCCGGGCAACCCTGGCCCCTGTCGTCCTTCGAACTGCAAGAGGTCTCCATTACCGAGCTCCACGCCGGAATGATCTCCGGACGTTGGACCTCCCGGGAAATCACCCAAGCCTACCTACACCGCGTCGAGGAGGTCGACGGTCAGGGTCCGACGCTCCGGAGCATCATCGAGACCAACCCGGACGCTTTGGAAATCGCTGCCGCCCTCGACGAGGAACTGGCTGGCGGGCAGGTGAGGGGACCCCTTCACGGGATTCCGATTCTCCTGAAGGACAACATCGCAACCCACGACCGGATGACCACCACGGCTGGATCGTATGCTCTGGAGGGATCGATCCCCCTGGAGGATTCTTTTGTGGCCCGGAAGTTGAGGGAGGCGGGAGCCGTCCTTCTCGGGAAGGCTAATCTGAGCGAGTGGGCCAACTTCCGCTCCAGCCGGTCATCCTCCGGCTGGAGCGGGCGGGGGGGACAGTGCAAAAACCCTTATGTGCTGGATCGGAATCCTTGCGGCTCCAGCTCCGGCTCCGGGGCCGCCGCTTCGGCGAGCCTCTGTGGGGCTGCCATCGGGACGGAAACCAATGGGTCCATTGTCTGCCCGTCCAACGCCAACGGGGTCGTAGGAATCAAGCCGACTGTGGGCCTGGTGAGCCGGAGCCGAATCGTCCCCATCTCCCATACTCAGGACACGGCTGGACCCATGGCTCGCACGGTGACGGATGCGGCGTTGGTTCTGGGCGCCCTGACCGGGCTCGATCCGGACGATCCCGCAACCACCGCCGGGGCTGAACGAGCGGAGGCGGATTATACCCCCTACCTGGATTCAGACGGGCTCCGAGGAGCTCGAATCGGTGTGGCCACTCAGTACTCTGAGGGCCATGAGAGGGTGGAGGAGCTGTTCCAGGCTGCTCTGGAGGTCATGAGGCGGGCTGGGGCGACGGTAGTGGAAATCCCGGAAGTGGAGGCGTGGCGGCGGATGGGTGGTCCTTCCGGCCGGCTCATGCGGTACGAGTTCAAGGCAGACCTCAATGCGTACCTGGCGGGGCTTGGACCGGATGCGCCGGTGAGCACCCTGGAGGAGATCATTGCCTTCAACGAAGCCAACGCCGACCGGGAGCTGACCTACTTCCAGCAGGAGATCCTTCACCAATGTCAGGAACTGGGCCCTCTGTCCGAAGAGGAGTACCAGGAGGCCTTGGCCGAGGCCATGCGGCTTTCCCGGGACGAAGGGACGGATGCCGTTATGGAGGAACACGGTTTGCATGCCATCGTAGCGCCGACGGGAAGCCCTGCCTGGACTACAGACCTCATCAACGGGGACCGCTATCACATGGGGAGCTCCAGCCCGGCGGCGATTTCTGGCTATCCGAACATTACTGTGCCCATAGGCTTCTTCACCGAGCTTCCCGTTAACATCAGCATTTGGGGAAGGGCTTGGACCGAGCCGGAACTACTGCGTATCGCTTTTGCCTACGAACAACTGACTCACCATCGTCGGGCGCCGAAGTTCATCCCGACACTCGATTTGTAGATCTCGGCCGGCGGGGGAATGGAAGGGGCGGCTCCGGAGCCGCCCCTTCTCTTCGCTACTCGAACCTGCGAGAGGGCCACAGAGCCGAAGGTCAGTGGATCAATGGGGTCCACGCCATAAAGAAGCGCCCCCATCAGGCGGGTCAGGCCCACGGCCGCCCCGAGTCCCACGATGACTCCGGCGCCTGCCAGGATCAGTCCCTGCTTCAATACCATTCGCCGCACATCGCCGGCCTCGGCGCCCAGGGCCAACCGTACGCCAAGCTCCCGCGTCCGCTGACTTACGACATAACTGATGACTCCGTAGATGCCGATGGCGCCCAGGATGAGAGCCACTGCCGCGGCGATGCCCAACATGATGAGGGAGAAGGAGGTCCGGGCCATGGAGCGGGTGAGCAACGCGTCCAAGGTTCGGACATCGGCAAGGGGTAGATTCGGGTTCACCCCCCAGATTGCTTCTCTGACTTCCGTCAGGAAATCGGCGGATCCCACGCGGGGACTTCGGATCACATAGGCCATGGACCTCCGGACGTCGATTTCCGGATTGTCTCCCGGAAGGTCCTCCCAGAGCGTCCTCTGCATCATGGGCCAGTAGATCACAGCGGTGGGGTCCTGATCCAAACCATCGTCCCGAACGTTCCCCGCCACTCCCACGATCTCATGCCAATCGCCGGCCTCGATGCCCGTCGCGATGCGTTTCCCCAGGGCGTCCGCCGGGGAGTCCCAATACTCCCGGGCGAAATTGTCGGAAACCATGACGGTTCGGTTCAAGTCGTAGGAATCCCTCAGGTCCAGCGGTCTCCCTGCAACGATGGGGATCTGCATCGCCTCGAAATAGTTTTCACCCACCCAGTTGAAGCGTCGGATGGGGGGAAGTTGATTGCCGTCGATTGGGAACTCC
>JBDHGR010000535.1:0-5539 GCA_039589815.1 Gemmatimonadota bacterium
ACCCGGTGGCGGCCTTTCCTTCGTCCGGGCAAGCCTGAACTCGATGTACGGAGCCGTCGCATCCCACTGGGAATTCGTGGATGACCGGTTCAGCTTGAGTGTACGAATTCCTCCCAATACCCGTGCCACCATCCGTCTCCCGGGAGCCGTCCTGGAGGAGGTCTTGGAGAGCGGGCGGCCGGTGGGCCTTGCGGAAGGCATCGACTCGGCGTTTCAGGTCGATGATGCGGTGCTCGTCGAATCCGGCTCGGGGAACTACGTGTTCACCTATGGAGCTGAAAACCTGAAGGCAGGTGAGTTTGAATGAGGGGCGAGCCCCCGTCCCCCTGTGGGTGGCGAAAACCTCATCTGGCGATGTCGATCATCGGTCCACCAGCGGTCTTCTTCAGCCGTCATCGGCGTCGGGGCCGAAGAGGCCGATGAATTCATCATCGCCGGCGCCTTCGGCACGTACATCAGTGTCGAGGCCGCCATCGCCATCGGCATGTCCCGGGACATTCCCCTGAATCGATTCCGCCAGGTGGGCAATGTCGCAGGCATCGGTGCAAAGCAGGCCCTCCTCTCAAAGACGAGGCGAGCCGAAGCCGAGGAAATCCGGAAGCGCGTCGAGTATCTGGAGCTCACCGTCAGCCAGCGGTTCCAAGGGGAGTTCTTGAAGGCCATGTATATGTAGCGGGGGGGGCAGGGCCTCGCCGCCCCTCCTTCCATTCCTCCGCCCCAACCATCTGCAGGGCCGCTGGTGCCCACCCAGACCCCACCCGCGCTGCGGAAGACCCGGTGGTCCGCCCAGCCTCCCAAGCCGTCACCCGGCACCCATGCCCAGCCTTACCGGCGGCGCCGCCCCGAGACCACTACCCTGCACCGCATCGTCCGGGAACACCTGGAGACCTACCTCGCCCTGGCCAACGAGGCCGATCCCATGGGCGAAGGCGTGCCGGATCACGTGGAAAAGGAGTTCCGGAGCTACCTCAAGTGCGGCATCCTGGCCCACGGGTTCGCTCGGGCCCGATGCGCAAGCTGCGGCTACGACTTCCTGGCCAAGCGCATGGCCCAAACCGCGGCCCACCTGGTAGACCACGTCTTTCCCCACGTACCCGTCCGCCAGTTCCTCCTCTCCGTGCCCAAACGCTTGAGACCCTTCCTCCACCACCGGCCCCGGACCGCCGGCGCCGTCCTCCACATCCTGCTCCGTGCCCTCCACGCCACCCTCAGGCAGGCCTGTCCCACCGCTCCAGTCGGCGCCTCCTTCGGCGCTGTGAGCTTCCTCCATCGCTTCGGATCCAGCCTCAATCCCCACTTCCATTTCCATCTGTGCGTCGTGGACGGGCTCTTTGAGGGGATCGAGGATGACACGGATCCGAGCCCGACCAACCCGAACACCCGCCTCCGCTTCCACGAAGCCACGGCTCTCACACCCAAACTCCTCGAGCGCCTCCAGCATACTGTCCGAAAACGGGTGTTGCGCCACTTCCGTCGCCACGGCCTCCTGGAGTCCCACGAGGCCGAGGACATGCTGACCTGGGATCACGGGGGTGGATTCAGTCTGGATGGGGGTGTCCGCATCGAGGCCACCGACCGCACCGGCCTCGAACGGCTGATCCGGTATTGTGCCCGGCCCCCCTTCGCTCTCGACCGCCTTCATCTCATCGACGGCCGTTCCGACCAGATTCTACCAGATTCTCTACCTGCTCCCGGGGCCCGACCTGGCCGGCCGTACCGCCCTCCGTCTCTCCGCTCTCGAGTTCCTTGACCGCCTCGCCAACCTCCTCCCTCCACCCCGTATCCACCGTCACCGTTACCACGGCATCTTCGCCCCCAACGCTCCGTTGAGGCCTCTGGTCACCGAACGGGCCCGCCAGGACAACGCCCTCGCCGATCAGATGTCCGTCCAAGATCTCCCGCTCCCCCTGGCCTCGGCGGCCTCGCCTCCCAACCCAAAGGTCCCAGCACCCCAGCCACCCGACACCAGTCCCTCCCGACCGTCCCGGTGGGCTGCTCTACTGGCACGGATCTATGAGGTGTTTCCCCTGGTCTGTCCCATCTGCCAGGCACCCCTCACCTTCATCGCGTTCCTCACCGAGCCCGAGCCCATAACCCGAATCCTCGCCCACATCGGCGAGCCCACCTCGCCTCCGCTGATTCATCCCGCCCGGGGCCCACCCCAGACCGAGCTCCACATGGGCCGTGAGGAGCCACAACACGACGAGGTCTTCCAGGCTCTTCCCCCGGACGACCTCGATCAAACGCCCGAATTCGATCCCGCCGACCCTGAGCCCATCCCCGACGACCACCACGACCAAACCCACGGCAGGTAGCTCCTCAGCCTCACCGGCCCCGCCGGAGGCGCATCCCCCGAAACCGAAAACACCCCGCCCAACAGTCCCCCTGTAGCCTGAGGAGCTCAGAGGGCCCTTAGAATTCCTACCCTGCCTGCCTCCTCTTCCTATTGGGATGGGCCGCGCAGCTGCTGCAGGAGTCGCTGAGATGATGATCAACGCCATATACCGTGCGATCCGGAGAGGCATCGCAGTTGTCGGCCTCTCTCTCCCGGTGGTTTTAGGAGGGTGTGAGGCGCAGGGTCCAGCCGCAAGTAATCTGACCGGAGATGTGAAACCGGTTCTCTACGTGGTGGACGTTGAGTCGGCTGTTCCGTTCTACCGCGACGTTCTCGGCTTCGAGTTCCTCGGCTTTTCCAACGCTGATGGCGAGCCCTATTACGCCGAGATGAGGGCCGGCTCCCTGAAGTTCGGGCTTCATGACCCGATGAATGCAGAGCAGGAGAGCTGGATCGGCCACCAGCGGATCTACTTCAGGGTGAGGGATGTTGGTCACCAACGGGCTCACGTGCTTTCGCAGGGGGGCCTTGCAGGCGAGATCACCGAGACGGATTGGATGGACATGTTCATCGTCCGAGATCCCGATGGTCATCAGATTGTCTTTGCGGCTACCGACCCTGCGAAGCATTCGGTTGATCCCTGGTAGCTGATCCGGGATCCGTCCCTACCATCACAATTCTTGACACGTAACCACGTCCGAGTGCGAATTGAGGGCTTTCGCACAACAAACTCCTACTTAGGTGGGACCGGAGAACCTCGTGGTCCGGGTGGCGCGAGGAGCCTGCCCGGCCACCCCGAGATCGACAGGAGCTTGTCATATGGAATCAGGAGGTCGCTTCCGCAGGTCGGCGGAACTCGTTGGAGTTGTGGGCATCATTCTGTCTCTGGCCTTCGTCGGGTTCGAGGTGAGGCAGAATACGCGGGTGGCGAAGGCCGAGGCATATCGCTCATTCGCGGCCGAGGTGAATGAGTGGTACTTCCGCATGACCGACCCGGATATGGCCGAGCTCCTGGGTGGTTCCTTTGGCAGTTCGGTGGACGATCTTAACGAGACGGAATGGATGCAGATGTTCGGCTGGTGGATGGCTCTGTTTCGTATCTATGAAGGTCTCCACAAGGAGGTTACGGAGGGGGTCCTGGAGGAGTCGGCGCTGGGCCTCCTAAATAGGGGCGACTACAGCTTCCTCATACTTCAGGAAATGTGGCCGGAGATAAGCCGGAACTTGACCCCGGATTTCGTCGCGTATGTCGCCATGACGCATGGGCTAGAACGGTAACTCCGAACCATGGGTTAGGTGCGACCAACTGCGCTCCGAGACAAGAGAATGGTTAGGTTCGGGCGGTGAATGTTTGGGATCGCTCACCCTCTCTCAAGGGAAGGCCAATGTCCTCCTCCCGTGTCGTGTTTGGTTTGGCCGGCCTGCTACTGATCGGCTGTAGTGGGGCGCAGTCGCCCCCTCCTGCGGTAGTCAGTGAGGATGGCATCGATATAGCCTACAGTATTCACGGGCCCGAAGGTCCCGCCGTTGTGTTGGTCCATGGATGGGGAAACAACCAGACTTTTTTTGATCCCAACATCCCGAGTTTGTCCCAGAGTCATCGGATCGTAACCCTCGATCTCGTTGGGTTTGGAGACTCCGGGCAGGACCGGTCTGCTTGGACGATGGAGGCATTCGGGCAGGATGTAGTGGCTGTCGTCGACGCTCTCGAACTGGACCGACCCGTCCTTGTGGGGTTCTCAATGGGAGGAGCTGCGGTTCTGGAAGCGGCGGCTTCGTTGGGGCGGAGGGTCTCCGGTGTGGTCCTCGTCGATGTTTTCAAGGATGTGAATGCCAGAACCGATGCCGAATCACGGGAGGCAGCCGCCAATGGGATGAAGAGTATCTGGCACACAGAGGAGGGCTTCAGAGCGATGATCGGCCCTGGTGCCCCCGACTCTCTCGTCCAAATGGCACTCGAAAAGACCCCTGTCGACCCACCCGAGTACTGGTGGGATGTGCTCGAAGACGTGTTTCGGTGGTCGGATTCAGATTTGATCCCGACCGTCCAAGCCGTCGACGTTCCCATCGCAGCGGTCAACGCGGCTGCGCCCCCGACAGATGTCGAAGCATTCAGAACGTATGCCCCGTCCTTTGAGGTGACGACAATTCCTGATGTTGGGCATCTCGGGATCCTCTGGTCGAAACCGGAGGCCTTCGCCGAGGCTCTCCTGGCATTCGTGGAGAGCATGAGCTCCGATTCCGGGCGTTAAGTGCCGGGCAGGCGGCATTGTGCGTAACGCTTGGCTCAGGATCGGGACCGAACTCTGACTTGGCACCGCCGCCGTTCAGTCCGACCGGAGCGTTTCCACCGCCTCCAGGGCAGAGGCTCTCCGGGCCGGAATGTACACCGCCAGCAATCCCACCAGGAGCAACAAAAGGGGCACAGTGACAAAGGTGGCCGGGTCGAGGGGATCCACCTCGTACAGGAGATCAGCAAGCGTCCGAACCAGGAATACAGCAGCGGTCCCACCCAGGAGGATTCCGACCCCAACCGGGAAGAGCCCTTGCCGGATAACCATTCCGGAGAGAGCCCCTCGGTCCGCACCCAGGGCTACCCGGATGCCCATCTCGTGCCTCCGCTGCGAAACCGCGTAGGAGATCACCCCGAATATGCCCAGGGACGAGAGGAGAAGAGCGGATACCCCGAAGACCCCCAGGAGCCAGGTTAATCCCTGGGTAGCGTCCAGGCTTCGGTTGACCCGGTCCTCCATGGTCATGACGTCGTAGACGGCCTGGCCCGGGTCGGCTCGTAGGACGATTTCCCGGGCCGGGTTGGCCAACGACTCCGGCGATCCCGCGGTTCGGATGGTGAACGTCATGATGCTGGTGTTCCAGCGGGTTTGCCAGAAGGGTTTGTAGATCTCTCCCCGGGCATCTCCAGTGAGGCTTCCGTGTCTCACGTCTCCCACCACCCCCACCACCGTTCTCCAGTGGGTCTGCCCGTCCCGGGTTTCCCCTGGGAGTGCCAGCCTTTTTCCCAGGGGCTCTTGCCCAGGCCAGGTGGACTCGGCCATGGCCTGACTCACCACGACGACGGGCTCCTGGCCCCGGCGATCTCCCGCCTCCAGGAGACGCCCCCTCAACAGGGGAATCTGCATGGACTCGAAATAGCCCGGTCCGGCCATGTTTCCTCCAGCCGACCAGCGGCTGGAGCCGGGGTCC
>JBDHGR010000536.1:0-3331 GCA_039589815.1 Gemmatimonadota bacterium
TCCTCGTCGCTATCCAGGGGATCGAAAAGCGAGATTCCGTTGATGTGGGTAATGACGTCGCCCTCACGGATCCCGGCTCGGGCTGCCGGGCCCTCTTCCATCACCGATTCGACGCGGGCCCCCTGGGCATCCGCATCGCTGGCGGAAACCGAAAGGGTGATGCCGAGTCGGGCTCCCTGAGATCCGAAGCCCCCGAAGCTCCAACCAAACTGCCCGGGCTCGAAGTCCCCGAAACTCCAGGCGAACTGGCCCGGCTCGATGACCCTGAAGCACCGGCAGTTGTCGATCTCGTTTCCATCCGGATCGACACAGCGGCACTCCTCGTCCGGGACTAGGCCAACCTGAGCGGTGGCAAGGGAAGGAAGGGCCAGAGAAAAAAGGACTGCCGTGAACAGAATCCCGGTGGTGGCGCGAACGCTCTTCATGAAACCAACTCCATCGTATCGGTGATCGGTCCGTTCCAGACCGATACGGGTGACTGTTGCTACTCGATAGGATGCGCGCGCCTGGGGAGGGGGTTGCCGGATTCAGGGAGGTCGCGGTGAGGGCCTCTTGTCCCGGGGACTATGTGGTTGGGACCCCTGGATCTTCGGCGTCAAAGGATCCCAAAGTGCCGACAGCCTTCCAATACCCCGGCCACGTAGAGTTTCTCGGCGAAGTAGAGCCGGCCCAGGACCCCCATCTCCCCACCCCTCGAGGTCAGCTCCTCTCTCAGCCCCGGGGTTGCATTCCCCACCAGGATGGCCTTGAAGCCGGAGAGCATGGCTGCCAGGTCGTTCCCCGAATCGCCAGCGTACACGATCTCCTCCGGGTCGACTCCGGTATGGTCGTGTAGGTATCGGAGAGCGAAATCCTTGGCCACGCCAACGGGTAGGATATCCAGGAGGCCCGTGCCGTGAGGGGCACCGACGCTGTAGACCGCCTGCATCCTCCCACCGAGTTCGTCCAGGATTTCTGTAACGGATTCCAACATTCGTTGGTGGTCCGCTCCCGGGGCAAGGTGATAGCTGAGCTTCGATTCCGTTTGCCGTTCTTCGGGTTGGAGAAGGAGATCCGGAAGGTGGCCCATCTCATGCCGGACCTCCCTGACATCCAATCCCCCCCGGGCCTCCTCCATCAGTTCCACGTACTTCCTGTCTTTTTGAAATCCGAAAAGGGTTTTGTGGTAGACCGACGTGCCGACGTCCCCAACGAGAATGTCCGGTTGCGGGAGTCTGTGCTGGCGGATTCCCTTCAAGGCCAGGGGAAGGTCCCGGCCCGTCACGTAGGCCAGGATCAGATCCGACGATTCTTCTACGGCATCCTTGAAAGCAGAGATCTCCTTCTCCCTGTGGGAGTTGACCTCGAGGGGGATAACGGTTCCGTCCATATCGCTGGCCAACATTGCCCGTTTTTCTTCCATTCCTCGCCTTTCCCGTTCTGCCCGCGCACACTGTCGGTGTTCCCCAACCGGCTGACATGTGTAACTTCCAGAGGACCCTTTCGCTAAGCCCAGGACCCCTTTCGGCTCCTGAGATCCCGAGAGTTCGCCCTCTTGACCAACCCCGAATCGGATTCGAGCGAAACGCCCACCAACGTCCTGGGCACCGGTGATGACCGGGGCCGGTTTCGCCCCCTCATCTTTGGCGAAGCCCTGTTCGACTACTTTCCGGACGGCAGCCGGGTCCTGGGGGGTGCCCCCTTCAACGTGGCCTGGCACCTGCGGGGATTCAAGGCTGACCCCCTGATGGTTTCAGGCGTTGGCGAGGACCCCGACGGGCGGGAAATCCTGGACCGGATGACGTCCTGGGGGATGGACAGGTCCGGGGTCCAAGTCCTCCCTTCTAGGCCCACCGGTAGGGTGACGGCCCATCTGGAGAGCGATGGGCCCCGCTTCGACATCGAAGCCCGGCAGGCCTATGACGCGGTTGCGATGGAGGGACTTCCTCAGGCCTCTGAACTGCAACGGTCCACCCTACTCTATCATGGATCTCTAGGGCTCCGGGAAGCTACTTCCGCCCAGACCCTGAGTCATCTCAAGAACATCCTGGCGGTTCCTGTTCTGGTGGACGTGAACCTGCGAGATCCGTGGTGGGACTCCCAGGAAACTCAGGGGCATCTGAGAGGTGCCGAGTGGGTAAAGGTGAACCGCGAGGAAGCCGGCCTCTTGGTGGGGCGGACGGTGGGAACCGAGTCAGAGTTGATGGAGACGTGTGTGTCATTGCGGGAGCGGCTGGGCATCGGGAACCTGGTCGTGACGATCGGCTCCGAGGGAGCTCTGGCGCTCACGGGGGATGGAGTGACCCGGCAGACGGCTCAGGCCATTGCCCAAACCGTGGATACGGTAGGTGCGGGAGACGCTTTCAGTGCCGTTCTGGCCCTGGGCATGTTCGGCCGGTGGCCCATCTCCCTCACTCTCCGGAGGGCGTCAGAATTCGCCGGGGAACTTTGTCAGATCCGCGGGGCCATACCACCGGACCCCGATCTGTACCAGCGGTATCTGCGAAGGTGGGACCATGCTACATGAGCCGTATCTCCCGGGGGATGTTCTAGGCCTCTACATCCTGTCCCTCAGCGTGCATGGCCTCGTTCGAAGCGCCGATATCGAGCTGGGCCGGGACGCCGACACGGGAGGGCAGGTCCTGTACGTCATGGATCAGGCCCGGATTTTTGCCAGGCAGCGGGAAATCCAACTGGTGGAGGTTCTGACGCGCCAGGTGTGGGACAAGCGGGTTGACGGGAGTTATTCCGAACCCCGAGAGGAAACCGGCGAAGGGGTTAGGATCGTCCGTTTGCCGTTCGGTCCCCGGCGCTATCTCAGGAAGGAAAGTCTCTGGCCATACCTCCCCAGCATGGTGGACCAGATCATGCGGATGGTGGGGGCCCGGGGGCGGGCTCCCGATCTCATTCACGGGCATTACGCCGACGCGGGGTTTGTGGGGGCCCAGGTAGCGAAGATCCTTGGTGTACCCTTCATCTTCACCGGCCACTCCTTGGGAAGGGTGAAGAAGGCACGTCTGCTGGAACAAGGGCAGGCCCCGGAAGCCCTGGAGGAGCGCTACCATCTCTCCCAACGCATCGAGAGGCGGAAGAAGGTGCGTTGGAGACGGCCGCCCTCGTGGTGGCGAGCACCCGGCAGGAGGTTCGGGAACAGTATCAGCTTTACGATCACTATCAGCCTGAACGGATGGTGGTGATTCCCCCTGGCGTGGACCTCAGTCGGTTCTCACCGGCCCAGTTGGATGGAGGCCAGGACTTCGGGGCCATCGGGCAGGAGATCGGACGGTTTCTGACCGACCCTGGAAAACCGCTCATCATGGCGATGGCCCGCCCCGACGAAAGAAAGAACTTC
>JBDHGR010000537.1:0-3327 GCA_039589815.1 Gemmatimonadota bacterium
TGCTCCCCACCCGGGCCGGCGAGCAGCCCATCTACCGGCGCGTCCTCGAGGAGGCGGGCTTCCGCGTCGCGACGCTGGACCCGCGCTACCGCATGGAGGGAGAGGCCGACTTCTTTCCCGTCGGCAATTCCTACGTGCTGACCTTCGGCGAGATCGAGAAGCAGCGCTTCGTCCCGACCCTGGCCCTCCCCCCCTGGAAGCGGGTCTACGGGTTCCGCAGCGACCAGCGGGTGGCGCGACTTCTGGAGCCGATCGTGGCTCCGAGACGAATCCTGAAGATCGAGCTGCTGCTCGAGGCGCATTACCATGGTGACACTGTAATGTGTGGATTCGGGCCAAAGCGGGAATTCCTGCTGGCCTGCTCCCACGCCATCACACCGACGGGCTGGGACCTGCTGCGCGAGACCTTCGGGGATCGCGTCATCGAGCTCGGGGAGCACGACGCGCAGCACTATGCGGCGAACGCCTTCACGTTGACCCAGGGCGGCGACTCCCTGCTGCTGCTACCCGCCGGCGTCTCCAATCGGCTGCTGGACCAGATCCGCGAGCGCGGCGTCACACCGATCACCGTCGACGTCTCCGAGTTCCTCAAGAAGGGCGGCGGCTCGGTGAAGTGCGTGATCGGAGATCTGGGGCCGGTGGCGGATTCGGTGTCGCTGGGACGCTTTGAGTTTCGCGGGGTTACGAGCTGATCGCCGTTGTGCCCAGGCAGCGCGACCCGGGCAGGGGCCGCCTGGTGGCAGAAGTGTCTCTTTCAACAGCCCAAGTGGTCCACGTCACTCTGACGGGTCACACCCTGATGATGCTTGTCTGCACGGCCATTCATTCTAAGCACTTGCGGATAACTCCTCACTTTGGTCGCTTGGCAGCAACACCGCAAATTGGGATGCCTCCATGAGGTGACAAATATTTGAGAGATGAGACCACGTAGCTTTCTCTCAATATCGCTGATAGATCCTCACACTTCCTGACCCAGAATGGTTCATGATACAGAGCATATAGGCCGGGGCCCAATTCTACTTCTCCACGTCTTGTTGTTTTGGGGATAGTGGTGATGTTCCCAAGGCTCGGAACACCGATGATCCTCGCCAGTTCTTCCTCCTCGGTCACAACGTAAACGGGGAGCGTGTCTTTCCTGTATAGAAAGTATTTGCTGGACGTCCAACCGGGTTCAAATTGCGGGTATATGATGACCCCGTTGAGTGTGGATGAAAGTGATAGAACTTGGTTGGTCCATTCAATCGTCCTTGAGGAGCGGGATATCAGGATGTCCTGGTGCCATCTCCAGATACCGGGAAGAAGAGCCAAGAACGACATGGCGATAAAGATCATCTTCAGGCTGCGATACTTGAGACGTCCTGAAATATGTTCAATCCCTAGAGCAATGACGACCAAGTATGGGACGATGAGGTGAGAAATGTACCGGACCCATGGCCAGTGCCCCTTGGAACCTAGCGTAACGTAGTGGATCAGAAGGGGAACGCAGATCGCAAGCAAGAAGAACAAGATGAGGTCGTGCTTCTTCTGTGTGTGGAAGTGCCAGAGTCCTACCAGAAACAATACCAGGTAGATCCCACCCAAAAGGTCGACCAGACCCGAAGGGGTGGGGGCATAGTGAATCGTGGGACCGAGGCTCACCAGGGCTGTGCGCAGAAAGGGAAGCAAACCTCTGGGGTAATACCCTCCGAGGACGCTGGTTACGTTGCCCGGCCGATAAAGTGTCCACACGGTTCCAAGGCCTGCGCCAATGAGGCTCGTGACTGAAAAGTAGAAGAAACGTCTCATTCGGAGACTGCGAGGTAGGTCCGAAAAGTGCGGGAACAGCAGGGCGCTGACGCTGAAAAGGAAGAACGCGCCCAGGATCTGAAGGGTCAACAAATGAGTGAGGCAACAAAGGAAGGCCACGAAGCTATACAGAAGCCACTTGCCAGGAGAATGGTGCGTATGGGCCCTCAGGAAACTCAGATAGAGGAGCGTCGACAAGAAGACAAAGAGTCCGTAAGGACGTGCTTCCTGGGAATAATAGATGGCAATGTGACTCAGTGTCAGAAGGCCTGCCGACAGGAACCCTGCATTTCGGCTCCCGGTCTGTGTAGCGACCAAGAAAGCCAGAGGGATCGCTGCCGCACCGAAGAGTGCCGGAAGGATGTGATGGGCGAAGGGCGTTGCACTACGGATGAGGGCGAAAAAGAAGAAAGAGAGCCATTGAACGAGTGGGCCATCGTGAGTACCGGGATTGTTGGAGAGGGCTTCATACCATAAGCCGACTTCGTCAAACCACAGCCCTCTGCTACCGAGGCCATAAAATCGAATAAGCAGTCCCACGAGGACCATGCCTGCCAGTACAAGAAGAATTCCCGTCGTGTTCAGTTCCCGTTTCTTGGCCAAAGCCCTATCACGCATCGCATCTATCCAAGAGTGCTTATGTGAGTCAGATCCACGAATATCCTGTTTGGGCTTGGTGCTTATGTGACCCTGCCCCCATCATCGGTCCAGCCTGGGGCTAGAGTTTCTCGGGTTGTTGGATGGAGCAGCTGGGCTAAGTCCCAGAAGCTCCGCGGCAAATCCTGAAGGCGGTCGATCTCCCAAAGCGGAGTGCGGTCTCAGTTCATTGTAGTCCTGTCGCCAATCGTGGATCGTTCCACGGGCGTCGTCAAGGCTATGAAACCAGTGGCTGTTCAGACACTCGTCCCGCAGCCGGCCATTGAATGACTCGATGAACGCGTCTTCCACCGGCTTTCCTGGTCGGATGAAGTCGAGGCGAATATCTCGCAGGTACGCCCACGCGTCAAAATGGTTCGACGTGAACTCGCTCCCGTAGTCGACCTGGATGGTGTGCCGGGGGTTGGCGAGGTCGGCTCAGGAGAGCAGGAGTCGGCCAGCGGTGACCCCGGGTTGTGTTGGCCCGGGTCGTGTCGCTCAGCGCAGACCACGAGCCACCGGACCTACGCCAGGCGCGCCAACTCGCCTGTGTGTAGAAACCGCATAAGGGCCGTCGGGCCATCCTCGGCGCAGCTCAGTGCAGCCTCTTGCAGCGATGGAGACCTGACTAGGCGTCTCTCTTGCGTGTCGGGTCGAGGTGCATGCGAGGGGTGTGCCACTCGGAGGTGGCCAGCTCTCGTCTAGATCACGACGAGATGGCGGCGTCGAACTCCTGGGCAAGCCGGGCGAACTCCTCGCTGCTGCGCTGTCTAACCTCAAGACCGCGTGAATCAAAGAGTTGGTCAGCGATTCCGCGGAGCCTCTCATCGCTGGGGTCCTTGATCCCCGCGCCGGACTTCACGGTGTCGGCAAGCTGGGTCGCGATTTCCGCCTCTTCGCGAGACA
>JBDHGR010000538.1:0-3318 GCA_039589815.1 Gemmatimonadota bacterium
GGAGGCCGCCTCCAAAGACGAGCTCGAGGACCGGATCAGGTACTTGGAGAGCTGGGCCCGGGTGGCTTCCGAAGCTGAGGCGCGGTTGGGCATGCGAAGGGCTGGTTCGTCCGACATCGTGTTCCTGCCGGGGGAGGAATCATGACGCCTTCCCCTCCTCCTTGCGTTCGGTACCGATGGCGTCGTCGGATTCTCCTGGCGGGTTGGCTTCTGGCGGGGATGGTGATCGTGGCCCGATCGGCCAGCGTCCAGCTCCTCCAGGGGGCGTACTGGGCCGATAAGGCACTGGGGCAACATCAGCAGGCCCTGGAAGTGCCGGCCCGAAGAGGGGCGATTCTGGACCGAAATGAGAATCCTCTCACTTCGAGCAACGAGGCGTTTCAGGTTGGTGTCTCTCCGAGGGAGCTCCGGTCGAAGACCCGGGAACAAGACATTTCCATACTTGCGGCTGAGCTCGGTCTCTCCCGGACGAAGACGCGGTCCTTATCCGATCCCGAAACCGCTTGGGTGGAGATCCAGGGTGGGTTTCCTCCGCGGATCCGAGAGGCTCTCGAACCCATTCAGGGCGTTTACTTGAAGCGGGCCTGGACCCGTTTTCACCACTACGGCGATCTGGCCCGTGACGTCCTGGGGACGATCCGAGATGGGTCCGGGATCGGGGGTATCGAGGGCAAATATGATGAGCACCTCAGGGGCGCTGCGGGGGAGGAAATCCAGGCCCAAGACGTTGGGCTGAACCCGATCCCAGGGCAATCGATCCTGGTCAAACCCCCTGTCCCGGGTGGAGACGTGATCCTGACCCTGGACCGGGATCTCCAGGAGATAGGCCACGAGGAACTGACCTCGGCCATCAGGAAAACGGGAGCCGAGGGAGGGAACCTCATCGTATCAAACCCGGAGACGGGTGACATCCTCTCCCTGGTCTCGATACAGGGCGGGGAGTCTGGAAACCTCTCGGCCATCAACTCGCCCTACGAACCCGGTTCCACCCTGAAGCCATTCACGGTAGCCGGGATCCTCCTCCACTCTGTAGCCAACCTGGGGGATAGCGTTGATGGCGAGGACGGGACCTGGGTGGCCGGTGGTAAGCCCCTCAGGGATGTCCACCCCCATGGGATGATGACGCTGGCCGAGGCCCTACGGGTTTCGTCGAACATCGGTGTCGCCAAGGTGGCTGAGGGGCTCTCACCCGAGCACCAGTTTGAAATGCTCAGGGATTTCGGATTCGGTTCCCGGACCGGTCTTGAGCTACCGACGGAAGCCAGGGGCAGCCTTCCCCGGCCCTCCGAATGGTCTCGAACCTCTCCATCCCGGCTTGCCATCGGTTACGAAGTGTCGGTGACCCCCCTCCAGATGGTCATGGCTTATGGAGCCCTGGCCAACGGAGGGAGGCTCATGGAGCCGCGAATCGTAAAGGAGCTCAGAGACCCCGAGGGCCGATCGGTCTTCAAGTCTGAGCCCCGGGTGGTCCGGGAAGTAATCTCCCCGCGAATGGCCAGGGAGATCTCCGAAGTCTTGGCAGAGGTGGTGGATGAGGGAACAGGCACGGAGGCCCAGCTGGCCACATTCGCCGTTGCCGGGAAAAGCGGCACGAGCAGGGCCTATGGAGCCGGCGGGTATATAAGCGGACATTACGCATCGTTCGTCTGTTTCTTTCCTGTGGAAGATCCCCAGCTCGTCATATTTGTGAAGTTGGATCGGCCTGACGGCTCTTATTACGGGGGCTCAACGGCCGCTCCAGTAATCCGGGTGATAATGGAGGCGGTGCTTGCTGCTCACCATGCGCCCATTGACTGGGAAGCCATGGCTTCCCTAGACCGGCGGCAGCCGAGGAAAAAACCTCTTCCGGGGGCTCAATTCGCCTCAAGTAATCTCTCCGACTCCCTTCCCGTCCGTACGCCCCGGACCATCTCCCAACCAGAGACGGGCGCGGTCGTCCCCGACGTCTCCGGTTTATCTCCTCGGCTGGCCGTCCGCCGGCTTCATGCACACGGTTTTCGAGTTTTGTTGAACGCTTCAGGCCCCGTGATTGGGACCGACCCACCTTACTCCACCCCCCTTTCCCCGGGCGACACCGTTCGGATCCTGGTGGGAAGGATGGGTCATGGTTAACGCTGGCTTGCCCTTGGGTTCCGTGACCCAGCGTCTCCGGGATGCCGAGCTTCTTCTGACCACCCAAGGACCCCAGGACATCATCGTAACGGGTGTTTCACAGGATTCTCGGGCGGTTTCGCCCGGGGATCTTTTCCTGGCCTGGAAAGGCGTGGACCACGACGCCCATGACTATGTCGCTCCAGCCGTGGAGGCCGGGGCCGCGGCGGTTGTCGTGGAGCACATCCTTCCGAGCCTTGATGTGTCCCAAATCCAGGTCAGCAACGGCCGGAAGGCGGGCGCCCTGGCAGCGGACACCATGATGCGGTCCCCGTGGACCGATCTATTCCTCGCAGGTGTGACGGGAACAAACGGCAAGACCACGGTCACATACCTCGCCCAGCACCTCCTCGGAGAAAAGGGGGCCGCCCGCGCCATTGGGACCCTAGGCCTGGTGGAGGAGAGTGGTAACATCCGGCCCGGCACCGAGGGCCTCACCACCCCGGGCCCTGTGCAGATCTCCGGATGGCTCAGGGAGATGGCCGACGATGGAATCCGTCACGCTGCCCTCGAGGCCTCTTCCCATGCACTGGCCCAGTACCGACTGGACGGGACCCGCCTGGATGTGGCCGTTTTTACGAACCTCAGCCAGGACCATCTGGACTACCATTCCGACCTGGACGACTACCGGGCTGCCAAGAGCCGGGCGCTGGAGCTCCTCAAGCCGAGTGGTTGGGCCGTGGTAAACGGGGATGAAGAGGCATGGGGCGGTCTCACGACTCCCGCCGACCGGGCTCTCTTCTTCCGCATCGAAGGCGGCCCTGGGGGTCTCGCACCGAGGCCCGGCGCCGGACACCCCCAGCTCTTGGCTTGGGATCCCTTATTCGGACCGGAGGGCTCCAGGTTCCAGCTGCAAGCGGGCCAGGACGCCTCCACCGTTCACCTGCCCCTCCTGGGGCGCTTCAATGTGGAAAACGCCTTGGCTGCAGCGGGTGTGGCCTGGGTGGCGGGTGTGGGCCTGAAGGAGATCGCGTTGGGCCTTTCAACGGCCCCGCAGATTCCGGGGCGTCTTGAAAAAGTAGCGGATGATCCGGTTGCCGTACTCATCGATTTCGCCCACACGCCCGACGCGCTGGAGAGGGTTCTCAAGACCCTCAGGCCTTTGGTCGACGGGCGACTCCTGGTCCTCTTCGGCGCCGGAGGGGATCGTGACAAGGGGAAACGGCC
>JBDHGR010000539.1:0-3308 GCA_039589815.1 Gemmatimonadota bacterium
CGTCAGCACGAGATCCACGTCGTTCTCTGCCCAGACGCTCAGGGCAGCCTGGCCATCAGCAGCGAAGAGGAGCTGGTGGCCTGCATCCTCCAAGATGGACCACAGATAGACGCGCTCCTCCTCTTCCCAATCAACGACAAGAATCTTTGCCACTGGACGCTCCAGCCTCGGTGACGGTACCCCCTACAAACTTAATCACTACCTTATTCCTATGCGTAAGTTTGTTTTTTGGGCGTCGATCGCCTTTCTCCTCTTTCTGGGGCTCAGCGGGATCCAGAGCTGTCTCAGCGATTGGTCTCTCGTGACAACCCCGGCTCAAAGGGCGTGCACCATTGGTCAGGCCGTTTTTGGAACCTTCGGCCTCCTCGCGGGGATCGGGGCAGTTATCAAACGGAGATGGGCTGGACCGGCTGCTCTGGTTTTTGCCGTCTCTGGGGGCTTGACCGCGGGTTTGGCGACCGTTGCTTGGGGAGGTGCTGGCCTGGGCACGGGAGTCGCCTCGGGGGGCCTCGGGTTACTCCTCGGGACTCTCCTCTATCTGGGAATCTCTGACCCGAGTCCGTCTTCCGGTCGGCCTTGAGTCCGGGGTCAGGCCGGCCCAACTCCTGCGACCCGGGTGACGGCTTGAAATGCGTCGGGGACCCGAGATGCCAACTGTCCCCGGTACTCCAGGGACCGACTGGTTTCCACCAGGACCTTCTTGATCTCAGCCGGTGACATTTCCGGTTCCACGCTCCTCAACAAAGCCACCAGACCTGCGGTCACCGGCCCGATCGAGGGACGGGCAAGGAACGGCCGGTGCTTTTGGATTGCGTCGTCGTCGGGTTCCGTGAAAGCAACCAACTGATTGGCGAGAAGGGCCGTGCAATCGTAGCTGAAGATCTCCAAGTCCGGCGCCCGGGCTCCAGGTTCTGTCGGGGCACCGAAACCGCCGGGGAGCAGGTTCAGGGGATGGGGATAGTCAAGGAAAACCACGACGACTCCGGCCTTGACCGCCCGCTCGAGGGCGGGGTCCAGTATCTCCCGGTCTCCCGGAGAGAGGTCTCCACCGCAATACGTGACCACGTCCAGATCCTGCTCTACGGCCCATTCCAACGCCCGCACCATCGCTGCTACCCGTGCGAGATCATCCTTGGTGGGGATGTCCAGTGCGTAGACTCCGGCCTCCGGTGCTACCTCGTGGAGGGTGAGGGCCATCCAATACCCCCGGTGAGTCTTCCCCGGCCTCCTTGGATCGGGGTCTCCGACCGAGAAATCCTTCCCTCCAGAATAGAGCTCTGGGTGGGAGCCCAGTTCGAATGAGTGGGCCAGGATCCCTACTTTCGCTTCGGCACCTAAGGTGAGGCCGTGGGCCGAGCGGATGTTATGAATCGAAAAATGAGTGTCACCAGGTGCAGTATCGGGGGTTTTGACCTGATGTTGCCCGGCTAAGACCCCGGCTCCTGCCACAGCGAAGACAAAACAAAAGAAAAGCGCCGCCACCGTTCGCATTGTTCCTCCATGGAAGGGCTGGTCAGGCGCCTTTTTTTCTGTGTGTCCCCCCGGAGGTGCATCCGGCCATCAAGTCGAGGTTTCCAAGCCCTCAACCTTCCATACGTATGAGACGGCCGTTTGTTGACAAAAAGTTGTCACGGGAATGTCAGGATGTTGGTTTGTATTCCCGATCACGGCCTCCCTTGGCTGTTGGTACCCGGCTCTTACGCTCTTCTCCTAGACATCCGACAGGAGGCAACCTAAACTTCTTGTAGGACGTCTAGGAGAGAAAAGGAGAATAAAAGTGACCGACCGACAGGCCGACCTTCTGCAGGGGACTCTCGACCTCCTTATCCTCAAAACCCTCGCCCTGGGTCCACATCACGGATGGGGGGTCTCCCAGCGTATCCAACAGATGTCCAAGGAGGTCCTGCAGGTGAACCAAGGGTCCCTTTACCCGGCGCTGCATCGCCTGGAGCACCGAGGGTGGATCACAGCTGAGTGGGGAACCTCAGAGAACAACCGAAAGGCCAAATTCTACCGACTTTCCAGGAAGGGTCGCGCTCAGCTGGAAGCCGAACAGGATCAGTGGCATCGGTTCAGCAGAGCGGTGGATTGGATTCTGGAGGCCGGGCCATGAAACGGCCATGCCTACGGTACCATCATCTGGGCATGCCCACCTCGGAACCTCGGGAAGGTGAACGCTTTCTCGCGGATTATGGGGTGCAGGTAACCGGCCACGAAAGGAGCCCCTTTGGCATCGAGTGGATGCGCTACGCACCGGATTCCCCTCTGCCTGACCTGGTGAAGACCCTGCCCCATCTCGCTTTCCAGGTCGAGGATCTCGATGCCGCCCTGGAAGGCCACGAAATCCTCATTCCGCCGAACGCACCATCGGACGGAGTTCGGGTGGCGTTTATCGTTCACGACGGAATGCCGGTGGAATTCCTCGAGTTTTCGGGACCCCACCCCGACAGGCTCCCCGGTGTGTTGGGAGAGGAAGGACCGGGACATGGTTGATCTCAGGAGAATCCGGCTTTGGATCCGGGCGCTCTTTCGGCCCGGCCATATCGATAGGGAACTGCAAGAAGAGATCATGCTCCACCTGGAGATGGAGATCGAGAAGAACCGCCGGGCGGGGTTGGGAGAGAGGGACGCTCGGCGGAAGGCCATGCTGGATTTTGGGGGAGTGGATCGGTTTCAGGAGCAGACAAGGGATACGCGCCCGACCCGGACACTCGAAAACATCGTATCCGACCTTCGCCAAGCTGGTAGACGGTTGATAAAAGCACCCGGGTTCCTAACGGTCACCGTTCTTACGCTGGCCATCGGTATCGGGGCGAATACCGCGATCTTCAGCGTGGTCAGTGGCGTACTCTTGGAGCCGCTACCCTTCCACGAGTCGGAGAACCTGGTCTTCATAAACACCTACTGGACCCCAGACAGCGGATACGACTTTGCCGAATACGCCGTGGGCTCTCCCGAATATTTCGACTACAAGAATCAGAACCGGACCATGGAGTCGGTGGCGGCGGTTTCCACCGAACCCATCAATATCACCGATGGGATAGGTGAGCCTGAAGTCGTACGAGCAGGGTGGGTGTCACCCAGCATGTTCACCGTTCTCCGAACCCCACCGTTCCTGGGCAGGACCCTCATCGAACAGGATGGGGGAGCCGAGCCAGCCCAGGTGGTGGTCCTGAGCCATGGGTTTTGGCAACGTAGGTTCGGAGCGGATTCCGCGGCCGTTGGAAGCAGGATCGCCTTGGGCATGGAGGTTTCCGAAGACCCTATCGTTGCCGAGATCGTGGGTGTCATGCCGCCAGGATTCGGCT
>JBDHGR010000540.1:0-3303 GCA_039589815.1 Gemmatimonadota bacterium
ATCCCGAGATCGGCCAGCGTCCGCGTCCAGAAGACAGACGAGTACCCTACCGACCGGTACCAGAGGACCTCGGTATAGAACCCTGCAACCGACCGCCCGATAAGGAAGATCAGTCCGAGGGAAACGGCCAGAAGAATAAAGAACCAGCTGCTTTTCCGTAATTTTGGCGCCCGGTCAGACATAGATTCCCTGGGTTTCGAGCCAGCCCTCCATCAGGCTCTGGATTTCCGCCAAGCGCTCGGCAGTTCGGGCCTCGAAGCGGGCTACAATGACGGGCTGAGTGTTTGAAGTCCGAAGGAGGCCCCAACCGTCGCCAAATAGGACCCTGACCCCGTCCACATCGATAACCTCATGACTCTGGCGGAAGTGCTCAAGAGCCCGATCTACGACTTCCCACTTCCTCTCCTCGTCCACCTCGATGCGGATCTCCGGGGTGGAAACGTACCTGGGAAGCTCCGCCACGAGCTCGGAGAACGGACGGTTCCGGCGGGCCAGCAGGTCCACCAAACGGCAGGCATCATAAGGGGCGTCGTCAATTCCGATATAGTTGTCGGCAAAGCAGATATGTCCCGACAGCTCACCTCCTAGGGGAGCTCCGAGATCCTTCATTCGGGCCTTGATATGGGAGTGCCCGGTCTTCCACATGATGGGCTCCCCGCCTGCAGCCGCGAAGACCTCCGGGAGGACCTGAGAGCATTTGACGTCGAACACCAGCTTCTGGCCCGGGCCCAGTTTTTCCAGAATGTCCAGGCCGAAGAGAAGAAGGAGGATGTCACCCCGGACCACATCCCCAGCCTCATCCACGGCCCCGATCCGATCGGCGTCGCCGTCGAATGCGATTCCGAGGTCCGCTTTCCGTTCCCGGACCAGTTCGATCATATCCACCAGGTACTCGTCCACCGTGGGATCGGGGTGATGGTTCGGGAAGGTACCGTCGGACTCGCAGTAGAGAGGAATCACCTCGGCGCCGACGGCCTCCAGGAGATCCACCCCGACCAATGAACCGACCCCGTTCCCGCAGTCCACCACCACACGAACCGGTCGAGCAAGCTGGAAGCCCTTTGCCACTTCCTCGATATAGGGCGGAATGACGTTCTCATGAGCCAGAGATCCGGAGCCATCCAGGAGGCGATTGGTCTGGATACGGTCCAGAAGGTCCTGAATGGCGGATCCAAAAAAAGACCGACCCTGGACGGTCATCTTGATCCCATTGTACTCGGAAGGGTTGTGGGACCCGGTGATCTGGATTGCCCCGTCCGCCCCCAGGCGCTCTTCGGCCCAGAGTGCGAGGGGCGTTGGGACCGTGCCGAGGCTCACCACATCCACCCCTGCGCTCATCAGCCCGTCCATCAATCCTCGGGCCAGGGCGGGTGAATGGGGCCGGTTGTCCTGGCCAACCACCACCCGGGCCCCGGCCCCGCCGAGCGTCTCCCGGAGGACGGTCCCGTAGGCCCTGCCAACCGACCGTGTGACCTCCGGATCAAGGTCTCGGTCGACGATGCCCCGGATGTCGTATTCCCTGAAAATATGCGTAGCGAGGGCCATTTCATTCCGTGCTTAAGACAGGAGCCTTTCCCCGTGTCGGGGCGAGAACATCGAACGTAGGCCGGGGGCCCGGAAGACGTCAATGTACCCCGCAACCGCTGGGCGCTCGCCCCAGTCTTCCGAAGGTTCGAACCGAAAAGAGAAGGGGCGCCTCCCGGTTAGGAAGCGCCGCCCCTGTTCCTGTTCCGAACCTTCCAAATCGTTCGCTCCTACACTACCCGACCCCGCCGCCGGGACGTCGGCGCCCTAAGGCACCATCAGTGCAAAGGCCTCCCCAACGCCGAACAGCGAGTCCACGCTCGATTGCACGAAGTCAAGGAAGCCAAAGGCGCTGGGGAAAATCCCCAAGAAGAGAATCAAACCCGCCGCACCGAACAGCGCCACTCGCATAGAAAGCGGAGTGAATACTTGGGCGTGGGCATCGGGAACGGGACCTTCCCGCATCCACATGTACCACGCCACCCTGAGGTAGTACCAGTAGGAAACGAGGGTTGCCATGACCAGAACCACGGCCAAGGTCCAGAGGCCTGCATCCAGAGCCCCCTGAAGGAGGAAAATCTTCCCGATAAACCCGCCGGTTCCGGGAAAACCCGCCAGAGACAGGAGAAAAACGGTCAGGAAGACGCCTAGGAGCGGTTGTTGCCACCCGAAACCGGCATAGTCCTCGATCTGGAGCCGATCTTCACCCTGGTGAGCAACGCTGATGACAACTGCGAACGCCCCGATATTCATCAGCGTGTAAATCAGGAGATAGAAGAGCATGGCCCCGGATGCCATCTCATTCGCCGCCACCAATCCGACAATTAAGTATCCGCCATGGGCGATGCTGGAGTAGGCCAACATCCGCTTCACGTTGGCCTGGACCAGGGCGATGAGATTCGCGGTCACCATGGTGATGGCAGCGAGCCACCACATGATGGGAAACCAATCCTCCGGTACCGACGGGAACGCCACCATGAACACCCTGAGGAAAGCCAGGAAGGCTGCCGCCTTCACGCCGGTCGCCATAAAGGCTGTGACCGGCGCCGGGGCTCCCTCATAGACGTCGGGGGTCCACATGTGGAAGGGCACGGCCGCCACCTTGAACCCGAAGCCGATGGCGAGGAAAGCGATCCCGAAAGCCAGGAGCGGCCCGGCCGTCGCTCCCTCTCGAAGGGCCTGGGCGATTTGGCCGATGTCCGTCGTGCCCGTGGAGCCGTACGTGAGGGCGATACCGTAGAGGAAGAACCCCGTAGAAAAGGCCCCCAGAAGGAAGTACTTGAGCCCGGCTTCCGCCGACTTCCGATCCCTCCTGTTCATGGCAGCCAGTGCGTACACGGAGATGGACATCACCTCCAGGCCCAGGAATATGACGATCAGGTTCTGGGTCCCACCCATGACCATCATTCCCACCACGGCGAACAACATCAGAGCATACACCTCGCCGGATTGGAGCCGCTGGCGGGTCACGTAGGCCAGGGAGATCAGGATGCATAGGGCTCCTGCCAGGAGGAAGATCCAGTTGGCGAAAAGGCGGAACCGGTCGATGACGACCATCCCGTCGCCACCCGTCTGGCTGACACCGTAGAGCCACCCGTTGGCCCCGGCCGCAAGGAGGATTCCTACCAGAGCCAAGGCACCCAAGGTGTCGGATCCCGCCCGGTCTTCCTCCTCCTTACTCCACACACCGGTTACCAGGACGATCATCCCGAAGACGGTTAGGACGATCTCCGGAAGAAGAGCCAGAAGGAAGTGGGCTTGTGAAGAGAAATCGAGTTC
>JBDHGR010000541.1:0-3303 GCA_039589815.1 Gemmatimonadota bacterium
GCCCAAAGGGGAGCGGTTTCCGGCACCGAAGGTTCAAACCCGTCCTCTGCTCGAGAATGCGGGCCACGGCGCGCGCTTCCCGGTTGACTACACGAATGTCCTCGATGGGATCGTACACGAAGAGGAGATCCAGGTCGCCCGGCGCCGGTAGCAGGAGAGCAGACCCGAAGACAAAACACTTCATCAGGCCGTTTTGTAGCTATGGGTGGAGATTCCCTTGTGGTCCTTTTTCGCATAGCGCAGGAAGTCGGAGTGATGAAGGGCCCCAAGGAACTCACTCATTTCGAAGACTCCCACATCGTTTTCCAACCCATATTCCTTCGCCTCGCGAGTGTACCCACACCAATTCCCATGAGCAAAAATGAGTTGCACCCCCGGGAAATCAGCCATGACCTTCATGACGTCAGCTTGCCCGATCACATACCGGTTGATTAGGACCGCCATGATGGGAGTACGCCGCCCGGTGCGGGCGATTCGAAAGACGATATCCTGTTCGCGGGTGAAGGACTCCACGGCGGTATGGCCAGCAAGCCCACTCTCCACGAACTGAATCGTCGCGTACGAAACATTCCAGTCATTCTGCCCAGGCACTAATCATCTCCTCGAAGTTGGGTGGAAACCTGGGGATCCCTTCGGTCCGCTCATATGAACCCGCTTCAAATCCCTCTGCGTGGGTGATGAAATCAACAACATTGGACAGGTCCGAACCGGCCAGAAGATGCCGGTGTTTTTTTACCGCCTCCAGAATCCGTCGGTTGTTTGGGATGATGGTCGCGAACTTGTGGGCGGTCCAGAGCCGCGTGACACTTGTCAACGGATTCGATTGAGCGGCATTGCTGTCTGGGCCGAAGGCGGCCCAGAGTCCTTTGTTTTCTGCAAGAAGAGGAAGGATGTACTTGGCCAGTTCGTGCAGGGACTCGAATAATGGGGACGCGAAAGCCTCGGAAATCGCAGTTTCGTGGTCTCGTTTCCACTGACGTAACATCTCCTCCGGATATCGGCCTTCCGCCTTATCGACCAGCGTGTGGTGATTGGGGCACAGGAGGATCAGGTTTTCATAGGAGTCATCGCCACCAACCCCATCGCCGCGCGGACCCTTAGGCTTTCTTGAAATGACGTGCGCCATCTCACCGACCACAACTGGATCTTCCAGATCCACAAGGCAGTCTTGCCCGCACCCCGGCGCGGAGCATCTCGCCGCGGCACGACCCCAGAGCTTCTTCACATCTATCAACGACGGTGCCAAGAATCACCCTCCCCTATCCGGCGTCATAGGACCCCGTGACCGTTGGAACCGATCACGATGGCTCATTGCGATTTCACTTAACTCGTTTTTCCTGACATCCGCTTCCCCTGCGCATTCATCCTTCAACAGAAAGAGACGCCTAACCCCCCAAGACCGTGCAAAAACAGACCGTAAGCCAAGCACCAACGCACGGAAGCGACACCCGTCGCCCACCGGCCACTTAGCCGGCAGTTCTCCGGTAGCGGGCAGCAGTATTGAGTAGTGCGACCGCTGCAGGGCACACGTCGGCGGCCATGGGGGGGTTAACCACGTTAAGGATCGCTTACCTCATCCGCCAGATCTGTCCCATTTGAAAATGGATCTGGCGTGCATGAAGGTTGAATCCTGAACGGAGGGGGGCGATGCCTTCACCTGGTGCTCGCGTCCGGACCCAATAATCGGCAGGTGGTGACCGATTCGAGAAAAGCGAGTCGTCGTGAAATGTGTGTAAGCGTTGACAGATATGATTATATGAATGCATTTTTACACATGCCTCAGCAAACCCAGATTGATCGCGCCCTTGAGTTGGTCCGCCAACACGGAATCCTCACAGCCCGGGAGGCCATGCGAGCGGGAGTCCACAGCCAAACGCTTTCCCGCCTGGTCCGGGAGGGGAGGCTGGAAAGGGTCGTGCGGGGGGTTTACCGGCATCCTGACGCTTCTGCGACGGAACACCACGGGCTGGCCCTCGTATCGGCGGCGGTGCCGGATTCAGTTGTTTGCCTTGTCTCCGCCGTGTCGTTCCATGGGGTGGGAACGCAGCTGCCGGCTGCCGTATGGATTGCTCTCGATCGCCGGGCAAGGGACCCGGCTCTCAGGTGGCCGCCCCTCCGGGTATTCAGATTCGGAGGAGAATCCTACTCGGCGGGAGTCGAGGTCCACTCCATCGAGGGCGTGCCGGTGAAGGTCTACTCCCTCGCGAAGTCAGTGGCGGATCTTTTCAAGTTCCGAAACAAGGTCGGCCTGGATGTCGCCCTCGAGGTTCTGCGGGAGGCCTGGCAGAGCCGGCGCGTCAGCGTGGACGACCTGACCCATTTCGGTAGGATCTGCCGGGTCGAACGTGTAATGCAGCCCTACCTCGAGGCCACGGTCGCGTGACCCCTCAAACCGAGGGATTGGCCAGGTCCGTCCACACGCGGCTTATTCGGCATGCCAGAAAGGGCCACCTGGACCCTAATCTCGTCTTGGTCCGATACGGAGTCGAACGATTCCTTTACCGCTTGTCCCGGTCTCCCCATTCGGATCGATTCGTGCTCAAGGGGGCCCTCCTGCTCCAGATATGGCTGGGAGAAACGGCGAGGGCAACGCGGGATGCGGACCTCCTCGGCATTGGAGAGTGGTCCGATTCCTTCCTTCTCTCCGTCTTCAGGGAGGTCTGCAGACATCCCGTGGTCGACGACGGTGTGGTCTTCGATCCTGAGTCGGTCCGCCTGTCAGACATTCGGGAGAACGACCCTTACGGAGGGAGAAGAGTGAACCTTGTGGGGCACCTGGGAGCAGGACGGATCCCCATCCAGGTTGACGTCGGAATCGGGGACGCCGTGGAACCCGGCCCTGAGTGGATTGACTACCCGCCCCTCCTGGAATTCCCTTCACCCAGACTCCGAGCATATCGACCTGAAACCGTCGTGGCTGAGAAGCTCCAGGCCATGGTTCGACTGGGTGCTGCCAACTCGAGAATGAAGGACTTCTTCGACATCTATCGTCTCTCCCAGGCTTACGAATTCGAGCGCGACCGCCTGGCCGAGGCCATCCGGGCCACCTTCGCACGTCGTGGGACTGAATTACCGGACACGCTGCCGACTGTGTTGACGAGTGCCTTCGCGAGTGAATCGCAAGACGAGCAATGGAGAGCTTTCCTAAACAAGAATCAGATTGAGCCTGCTCCGGGTTTTTCTGAGGTCACGGCCCACCTGGCAGACTTCCTCTCTCCGGTACTGGCGAGGGCGCGGGGAGAAGGCGGGACCACAGCCAATTGAAGCAGGAGGGATGGCCGCTGCCCGAAGCGCGGACCGCCC
>JBDHGR010000542.1:0-3297 GCA_039589815.1 Gemmatimonadota bacterium
CATGTACCCGCCGCAGTACTTCTCGGCCAGGTCAGCGAAGCGGCGGATCCCCTTGGTACCCATGAGGCGGGGGGAGCCGGCGCGAACGGTGAACAGCTTGTCCCCGGACTCACCGACGTGGACCATTACACCGGGCCGGAGCTCTTCGTGGTACTTCCAAGTACCGTAGTTCTCTTTGATAATCGGCGGCAGGAAATTTCGGTAATCCGGAGGGCCGATATCAGTTCTTCTTTCCAGTGCCATCGCTATATCTCCCGAAAGTCGTTGGTTATCTCAGTCAAGTAGAGACACTTGATTCGTTTCCCCTATTCCTCGTCGTCTTCCTCTTCATCGTCTTCTTCGTAGTACTCTTCGTAGAAGACGTAGGGGTTGTCTCTCGGGTAAGCGACCATCTGAGGCATGGGCTCGACCTCGATCTCCTCGAGGAAGTTCCCCAAGCCAACGCGCTGCATGAGCTCGCCGACGCGCTCCCGGTTCTTACCGTGTTCGCCCCAAAAGTCCCAGATCCGCTCGATGAGGTCTTTCAGCTCATCGTAGGGCTCTTCGATCTTCATAAACGGCACGAGGACCGATGAAAGCTGCGCACCCTCGACGATGGGAGCCTTGGCCCCGAGGAGGATGCAGGCGCCGGTGTCCGTGCCCGGCCGCAGTGCTTTGGGCATGGCGTTGATGCAGTGCATGCACTTCACGCAGTTGGAGTCGTCAATGGTCATCTCTGATCCGTCCCACTCGATGCACTTGGTGGGGCAGTTTCCGCAGATGTCCCGCTCGATGTTCATCCCGTTCCCGGCGCAGGCCCGGACTTCGTCCTGGTCGATGCGGATGTCGTCTCTCCAGGTGCCGATGATGGACATGTCGGCCCGGGCGATGGACGCCACGCAGTCGTTGGGGCAGCCGGAGTTCTTGATCTTGAACTTGTACGGGAAGGCAGGACGGTGCAGCTCGTCCTGGAAGTGCATGGTCAGCTCTTGGGTCAGAGCCAGCGTGTCGTAGCATGCCCACTCACAGCGGGCCGGTCCCACGCAGCAGCTCGGAGTCCGCATGTCGGAGCCCGATCCACCCAGGTCGAATTCGTTCTGGGTGAGCTCGGCGAACGTGGGCTCCAGCTCGTCGGTGGTAGTACCGAGGAGGATGATGTCTCCGGTGGACCCGTGCATGTTCGTGAGACCGGAACCGTGCCGATCCCAGATGTCACAGATCGTCCGAAGAGTGTCGGAGGTGTAGAACCAACCCTGTGGCTGGTTTACGCGGATGGTGTGGAAGTGGGCGATGGCCGGATAGTCCTCCTGGACATCGCTGTACCGACCGATCACGCCGCCGCCATACCCCATGACGCCGACGATTCCGCCGTGTTTCCAGTGCCCAATCTTCTCGTGGTAGGAACGTTCGAGGAGCTCCAGAAGCTGTGCAGGGGCCTCTTTTTCTTCTGCCATCTCCTCGATCTGTGCGACGAAGCTAGGCCACGGGCCTTTTTTCAGCTCGTCCAACATCGGGGTACTTCTTTGGGAATCTGCCATCGTCGTCTCCCTTTTCGGCTTGGATTGATGGCTCTACTGAGAATCGAATTCTTATCTATGCTTCTATCCACTCGTACTTACGCCGCCAACATCCTCTCACGGACGTTCACGACGATCTTGTAAATCAAAGTCAACATCATGAACCCGATGGCGTAGACGCCGACCGTTACCGCCATTTCCACGAGGCTGGGTGTGTAGTCGGTGATCCGCCCCAGGGGGTTCGGAACGAAGCCGGTCACGACCATTCCGACGCCCTTCTCGATCCAGATCGCCCCGATGACACCGGCGCAGATGAATCCCAGGACCTTTAGATTATTCCGAATCTTGGGAATCAGAAGCAGCGTCACGCAGATGGCGGTCAACCCCGCGCCGGTCCACATCCAGGGCACCAGGGCGTCGTGGCCGTGAAGGCCCAGATACAGGTACTCGAAGGCGTGGACGTGGTGGGGCATGTCGCTGTAGATGGCGGTGAAGACTTCAACGCTCACGAAGAAGACGTTCACAACCATGGCGTAGGCGACGATGAGAGCCAGGCTCCGGATAGCCTTCTCCCCGGGATCGAACTTGGTGAAGGTCCGAAGGATCAGGGCCAGGATGATGAGGAGGCTGGGCCGCGAGGAGAAAGCCGAAGCCAGGAACCTCGGCGCCAGAATGGCCGTCATCCAGAACGAGCGGGCCTCCAGACCCGAATACAGGAAGGCCGTGACGGTGTGAATGCTGACGGCCCACGGAATCGAGAGGATGATGATGGGCTTGATCCACTTCGGAGGCGGGCTTTCTTTGGCCTCCGAGTCGAATGTCACCATCCCGATCACCACGTTCAGAGCCAGATAGCCCCCCAGGGCCATCATGTCCCAGAACATCATGGAGTTCAGGGTGGGGTGGAGGAGGACGTTGGTCACCCGGGTAGGTTGACCCATGTCCACGAAGATGAAGAGCATGCACATGATGACGGCGGCTATCGCCAGGCCTTCGCCCAGGATGACCATCCGACCGAAGTCCTTATAGCTGTGGAGGTAGTAGGGTAGTACTACCATGACAGCCGAGGCGGCGACTCCGACCAGGAAGGTGAACTGGGCGATGTAGATGCCCCAAGTCACGTCCTGACTCATCCCCGTAACTGTCAGCCCCTGGGTATACTGCAGCCCCCAGGCATAAAGGCCCACAAGGATCAGGGCACCCCAGACCCCGAGGAGAATCCAGTATCGTTTGCCCCCGCGGAAGGCGGCTTCCAGCATAACGCTACCTCTTGGTTATCCCGGCTGTTCGGGCCGGGCTGATTTCCTCAGACGATGTAGAAAACGTTAGGCCCCGTCCCCAACGCCACCCGTCGGGTGATGGTGCGTTGGGAGGATAGGATCCGGTTCACTTCCGATGCCGAGTCGGCGAGGTTTCCGAACGTCACAGCTCCCTCTCCACCCGGGACCTGATTCGCCGCTTCCACGCAAGCCGGCTGCAGGCCATCCCGAAGCCTCTCAGCGCAGAAGTTGCATTTTTCCACCACACCCCTGGTCCGGGTTGGGAACTCGGAATGAAAGTTCCCGTTGGCGTCGGTATCGACGAACGGCCGGGGGTCTTTCCAGTTGAAGCTCCGGGACCCATAAGGGCAGGCGGCCATACAGTACCGGCATCCGATGCACCGGTGCATGTCCATCATCACGATCCCGTCTTCGTCCCGCTTCCAGGTCGCCTGTGTGGGGCATACCCGGACGCAGGGCGGATCAGTGCAGTGATTGCAGAGGACCATGACCGGCGCTTCCTTCACCGAGGCTGGAAGCTG
>JBDHGR010000543.1:0-3496 GCA_039589815.1 Gemmatimonadota bacterium
TAGTGGACTACCTGGAAGCGGTGGTGGCCGCGTACCCCTCCATCACCAAGCTCCACAACATCGGGGAGAGCTTCGAGGGCAGGGATCTTCTGGTCCTGGAGATCACCAATCAAGGCACCGGAGAAGGCGTAACGAAGCCTGGCTTCTGGATGGACGGTAATCTCCACGCCGGCGAGGTCATGGGGGCCTCGGTCTGCCTGAAGAATATCGACACTCTGGTGAAGGGGTACGGCAACGATCCATTCATCACCGATCTGGTAGACACCCGGACCATGTACATCATGCCGAAGCTGAACCCGGATGGTTCGGATTACTACATCCACAACCCCGACGGCCTCCGGAGCAGCGTCCGGCCCCACGACTCGGACCGGGACGGTGCCTTCGACGAGGATCCTCCCGACGACCTGGACGGCGATGGATACGTTCTTCAGATGCGGGTGAGGGATGAGACCGGGCCCATGAAAACCTCCCCCGACGACGCCCGGCTCATGGTCCGGGTGGAGGCGGGAGAGACGGGCGAGTGGAGAACCTACTCCGAGGGCATCGACAACGATGGGGACGGGCGTTTCAATGAAGACGGCGTCGGGGGCCTGGACATCAACAGGAACTGGCCGGGCCAATGGCAGCAGGAGCACATCCAGGGTGGCGCCGGACCCTATCCACTGTCGGAGCCGGAAACCCGGTATGTGGCCGAGTTCCTCCTATCCCACCGGAACGTGACCGGGATCATCAATCACCATATGGCGGGCAACTTCGTCTACCGGCCGCCAACTGCACTGCACTTCGACCCTGTCACGGGGGAAGAGCAGCCCATGTCCCAGCAGGACCTTGCTGTCCTCGAGTTCTTCGGAGCCAAGTACACCGAGCTCATCAACGGCCAGGACGTGACTCCGGTCTTCGGGCGGAGTGGCCCACCACGGTATGGAGCCATTTGGGGAGTGATGATCGGTTGGGGATACGACCATTACGGTGTCCCCAGCTGGGTCCCGGAGATGGGTTCCTACGCGCCGTTCTGCGACTACGATGAAGACGGGAATGCTTCGGAGATGGAGCGCCTTCGCTGGAACGACACCGAGATGGACGGGAAGATCTTCGTGGATTGGAAACCCTTCAACCATCCTCAGCTGGGTGAGGTGGAGATTGGGGGCTGGGTGTCCAAGGTCTATGATAGGGCCCGTGGGACATATACGAACACCATGACTACCCCGGGGCCGGCTTTCGAGGAGTTCCTGGCGGAGCACACGGCCTGGAACAACTGGATGGCTTCCATGTCCCCGCTGGTGCGCGTGACGGAGGTCACTTCCACGCCAGCAGAATCGGGGTACATGAAGATCACTGCAAAGATCCAGAATCAGGGGTACCTGCCCACGAACGTCACCGATCAGGCCATCCAGAACGAGACCGCCAAGACCGTGAAGGTTTCCATTTCCCTTTCGGGGGCGGAGCTGGCTTTCGGAGGCGAAACCCAGGATATCGGGCATCTCGCGGGGAATCACTCCCTTCCTGAAACCGTGGAATGGATGATCCGATCCACGGGCGGAGGGACGCCGAGTGTCACGGTAACGGCCGTTTCCGAGAAGGGCGGCACCCACTCGAAGGCGCTGGGGGGCTAGGTAGCCCCCGGCCCCATGGCGCGAAGAGCCCCGCGGGTCATATCCGCTTGGTCCGCGGGGTCTCCTTGTCCGGGACCCGAAACCTACACCGCTGAGGGAACGTCAGAAGAGATATGGACCGCCAAACCGAAGCGAGGGTCCGGTACGATAAGCTGAAGAAGACGCTGGCGGATGATCAGAAGGTCCGGAAGAAGACCAGCCGGGCCAGAATCATCGGTTTGTTGGTGGTAGGGGCGTGGGTCATCGCGCCGGCGGCTTTCTGGCAGGTGGACCTGGAGTCGGCCCGCCGGTCCGAGTTCTTCCGCGATCCGACACCTCACGAAGCACACCTCCTATCTCTTCTCCGGGGGCCAACCGGGGACTCCACTTCTGCGAAGGAGTGGGAAGCTGCGGCCTACCGGGCCATCGACTTCCCCCTCTCGGCAGGATCGGCGTATAGAGAGGTGGGGCTCTTCCCCTTGGATGCCGCCCAGGCCTTGGGCCTCAGGGTCCGGGTTCCGGCTGGACAGAGGCTCCATCTGGATGTGGACGCCCAAGGAAGTGGCCAACCACCGCTATTCCTCGATGTATACCGTGCGGCGCCAGAAAGCCTGGTTCGCGGAGACCCCGACACACGACGACGCCCGGCTTTTGTCCTCGGAGAAGAGTTGGAGGAGGGGAGTTGGCATTTCGATCCCGCCAGCACCGGCGACTATGTGATCCGGCTCCAGCCTGAGATGAGAGAAAGCGGGCGGTACCGGGTCACGCTTCGGGTCGGCGCCCGCTGGCACTTCCCCGTGGCTGGCGCCGGAGAGACCGACATAGGCAGTGTTTTCGGAGATTCCCGTGACGCCGGGCGGAGAGAACATCACGGGGTGGACATCTTCATGCCCCGGGGGACGCCGGTGTTGGCAGCAGCAGACGGGCGCGTAACATCCGTCGATACCACCGACATCGGCGGCCGTGTTGTTTGGCAACGAGAGGCAGATGGGCGGCATTCCATCTACTATGCTCATCTCGATCAGCCCCTGGTCAGGGATGGACAACGGCTCCAGGCCGGGGATACCGTCGGCCTGGTGGGAAACACTGGGAACGCCCGAACGACCCCGCCCCACCTGCACTTCGGGGCCTATCGTAGGGGGGCTGTGGATCCCTGGAACCTCATCTTGCCCATCCCCCCGGAAGCTCCGGAGATAGCGGTGAACCTTGGTGGCCTGGGAGAGGAAGGGACGGTGATGGAGGAGGGAGTCCGTTTCCGGAGATCTCCTTCGACCAGGGGCACCATTCTGAACGAGCTTCCGGCCGAAGCATCGTTCCGGATTCTGGGCGGATCTGGGGAGTGGTACCGAGTGGTTCTACCCGGCGGGGAGTCGGGTTTTATCAATGCCCGATACGCCTCCGTGGCAACGCCGAACGGAACTCAACCGTCCAATCATCAGTAGGGAGAAGGAAGGGTTAGTCTCCTCATAGAGGATACCTTGAAGAAGAAACGACGTTTCCTGCCCCGGCTGGCTCCCTTTCTGGCCTTGGTGGCGGACCTCTTCACCCATGGAGGCCCGGCCCTGGACCGGGGTCCGTCCCAGGTATCCCTTGAAGCTGCTTACGCGGCACAAGCCCAGGTCACCGCCGAATGGTTGGATCGCCCCGGTGTGGTCGGTACGGCTGTAGGCCGGGGTGCAGGGGGGCAGGCCGTGGTGAACGGCGGCCCTCCCTGCATCGGTGTCAGGGGTACCGGTAGACGTGGAACTGACCAGCGCCTTTGTGAGCTACGCGGATCCACCGGCCGGTTTGGCCCTGGCGGACGCCGGCGAGGATATCGATCCGAAGGCCGGTTTTCCAAGACCCGTGCCCATCGGGGTAAGCACGGGCCATCCGGACATCACTGCCGGGACCATCGGGGCCCG
>JBDHGR010000544.1:0-3282 GCA_039589815.1 Gemmatimonadota bacterium
CACCGCACCACCGGCCGCCAGCGCCGATACCTGAACGAACTTTCTCCTGGTTATCTCGTGGGACGCTTCTCGGTGATCTCCCCTTTCTTCCGCCATTTCGCCCCTCCACCTCAAGTCAGGTTCCCCGCACCTCTTGTAGGGGACGGACCATGGGAAACGAAAAGGCGCAGCGGAGGAAGTGGCCGCGCCCCACGTCCCTGCCCCATCTACTATTAGAACGAACAGGGACGTGTCTTCCTACTAAAGGGGGATGTCAATATGCGGCCAGTGCGGTCGTCTGGGCGGTAGGAGAAGAGGCCCCTTTGGAAGAAACAGTGGCATCCCCACCCGCTTCCTTTTCCCACCCTCTGTTCCCCGGCTCGGAAGCGTCGGCGCCGGCCTTATCCGGTGGGGTCGGGCGGGGCCGGATCATCCCCCAGACCACCGGACGGCTGGGTAGTGGAATCAGGAACATGCTCGCCTCCCTTTCCGAAAGCGGTCAATCCCCCCAGGGCTCCGAGCCCCATGGTCTCAACTGCAGTGGACGGCACGATGATCATGGAGCCTTTCTGTCGCAGTCCCTCGTAGACCATGTTCATGGCTCGAAGGTGGAGGGCCACGGGGTTTTGTTGGTAGTGCTCCGAAGCCTTGGCAAACTTCTCGGCAATCTCAGTCTCCGCCGTACCAAGGATGATGCGGCTCTGGCGCTCCCTCTCTGCCTGGGCCTGGCGGGACATGGCGTCCTCCAGACCCTTGGGGATGATGATGTCACGAATCTCCACCGCCTCGATGGTGACCCCCCATGCGTTGGTCTTCTGGGAAAGTACCTCCTGTATCTCATGGCCCAGCCGGTCCCGTTCGGATAGCAGCACTGACAGGTCGTTTTTTCCAATGCCGTTACGGAGGGCGGTCTGGGCAGCCATAGCCACCGCCGACTCGAAACGTTCGACCTCCAGCACCGCTTTCTGTGCATCCCACACCATCCAGAAGGCGATGGCATCAACGTTTACCGGAACCGTATCTGCGGTAAGGGTCGTTTCGGCACTGAAATCGGTGACTCGGATTCTCTGGTCCACGAATTGGGCAACCTTGTCGATCACCGGAAAAACGATGAACAGACCCGACCTGCGGAGGCCGCGAAACTTCCCAAACCGGAGGAGCACAGCCCGCTCCCACTGGTAGGCGATCTGGATAGAGGGTGCTACGAGGAGCGCGACGATGACCGACGCCAGCAGGATCTCGCTGTCCGGGCGCAGGTGCAGAAAAAAGGCGAGGCAGGTGGCAGTGCCGAAGATCACAACGGCTTCCCATACCTGGGTCCACCGCAAAAGAATCGACAGGCCCAGGGCGGAACCCATGGAGAGCGCTACGGCTTCCACGGTGAATTCGTGCACCCTCAGATGGGTCACCAGGCCGGCAACGACGATGGCCACCAACAAAAGGGCGTTGAGAGGGGCAAAGCGGAAATCGGCACGACTGGAGGCAGCGAATCTCTCGAACGAGATGGGGGAGGATGACCTCCCATGGCCTGATCCTTTTCGCATTCGACTACTCCTCTTGTAGCTGGCGGAGCCCTTCCAGAACTTCATCCAGGTTGAACCCGTATCCTGAAGCCCGGGCAAGGAGCTCGGTCAGGATCTGGTCGAGCATCCGACGTCGTTCCAAAGCATCGATCTCGGGGCGGTCGTCGGTGACGAAGGTCCCCGACCCCTGCTGGGTATCCAGAACCCCCCCCAGTTCCATCTCTCGGTAGGCTCGTATGACCGTGTTGGGATTGACCTCCAGGTCCACCGCGAGCTGCCGGACGGTAGGCAACTTCTCACCCGGTGTGAGAACACCTCGGGCGATGGCAAACTTCACCGACTCTATGATCTGTCGGTAAAGGGGAACCCCGCTTTTCTGGTCGATGGAGATTTCCAAGGCTCTAGCTCAGAAAAAGTACTAGTGTACTATTGTTATGGTTATATAGTACAATTGATTCCCTGGTGTCAAGAGGATCGATCCGAGCCGCCTGGCCATCCATCCCACCCGGGGATAGCATGTCCGAGTGCATGAGCGCTCGGGCTCCTTCGTGCGCTTCCCTGCTCATCCGACAACGGGACCCCCATGCCCGACGAGACGATCCTGGGGCTGGTCGTAATCGTTTACCTGTCTGCTCTCATCGCCCTTGGCGTTTATATGAGCAGGCGGGTGAAGCTGGCCTCGGATTTCCTCGTGGCCGGAAGGAAGCTCGGGCTCCCCCTCACCACAGCGACACTGGCCGCCGTCCAGCTTGGGGCGGGAGTCATTCTGGGCGGTTCCGCTTTGGCCGCCGAGTTCGGAGTTTGGCCGGGCGTCTGGTACGGACTGGGGTGTGGGGGTGGGTTGATCCTGGCCGGACTCCTCGTCGCGGCGAAGATGAGGAAGGAAGGCGGGTATGTGCCCCTCGACTTCTTCAGCTCGAAATACGGTGAGCGGAAATGGGTGAGAGTTTGGGGATGGATGTCGAACATTCCAAGTCTCCTCGGCATCTTCGTAGCCCAACTGATGGCCGCCGGTTCCATCATGACGATCTTCGGTTTTGGATACACCGAGGGCATCGTCATCGTAGCCACGGCCATCATGGTGTACAGCGCCGTGGGGGGCATGTGGGGCGTAGTGACCGTCGATTTCGTCCAACTCGGGACGATCCTGGTCGGGATTCCCCTCGTTGCCGTGGTGGCGCTGTTGAAGCTCGGTGAACCCGGTGCCCTGGGCGACGCCCTGACCACACCCTTCATTCCATTCGGAATGGGATCCAGGGCGATCTTCCTCATCATCCCCTTTCTCCTATCCATCTCCGTCTCGTACGATGCTTTCATGCGTTATCAATCGGCCGAATCCGAGGCTGTCGCCAAATGGGGTTGCGTCCTTGCCGGTCTCATCGTGATCGGGCTGAGCCTTTGCGTCGGAGTGATCGGTGCGGTGGCCAGGAGCCTGTACCCGGAGGTCGGCCATCAGGAAGTGCTCCCGCATGCCATCGGATCGTTGCTTCATCCTGTGGTTGCGGGGGTCGTGGTATCGGCGCTCCTCGCCGCTGTGATGTCCAGCTCGAACTGCCTCCTCATATCCCTCTCTGGCTGTTTCACGAGAGACTTGTACAACAAGGTGTTCAACCCTGGAGTAGCGCTCGATGACCTGAAACACACCAAAACCCTATCCAGGGGGGTGATCGTGATCTCGGCGGTTGCCGGCATCCTCATCGCCAGTCGGGCCAGCGGGATCCTGGATACCATCATCATCTTCAACTACCCCTACATGGGTAGCCTCCTGGTGCCCCTGCTC
>JBDHGR010000545.1:0-4206 GCA_039589815.1 Gemmatimonadota bacterium
GGAGCCAATGAAGAAAACCGCGTACCAGAGATACCAACCAGGCATCGCTGCGACGTTCTCGGGCCCCTTCAGAAAGGAATCCGCCACATCTACGATCTTGATAAAAGCCCAGAGAGAGAAAATCCGCCTGTGATTCCGGAAGAAGTAGGCCTCGAAATCGACCCCTCTCTCGGCACGGGAAGGAAGCAGGGTCACACAAAATGCGTACACCAGCATGGCGTAACCGACTACAAAGAAGAACACCGGAAAGGTCCAGGTCTCGTGGTGCCGCCAATCAAAAGTGAACCACCAGAAAAACGGCAGGAAATACAAAAGGTAGAAGAGCCACCCCGTATGAATCCAAAACGGTTTGGCTTCCTGATCAATGAAGATCTGGACGACGCCCCGGAGAATGTGAACCACGGCTAGTCCGATTACGATCGATATGAATACCGAGAGATATTCAAAAGTGCTCATCCACCGCCTCCTCCTGAGATCCTCGTGTCCTACTCCAATGCCTGGAAGGAATGTCCCGGGGTTCGATCATACCGCCCACTGGGCATTTTAGTTACCGACCTATCGAACCTTCGCCCGGGGTACGTTGCGGCCCCATCGATGCCGAAACCGCCTTCCCGCCTCCTGGAGAATGGTGGACCCGTGTCCGAAGCACGCAACGTCAAAATCGAAACGACAGAGATGCTGGAGGCTCATAACACCCTGCTGGAAGTGTTCATACGCTATCATCGGCTTAAGACCGAAGATGTTCGCTGCTGCGTCGCCCAAGAACGCGACGCCTCGATTTCGGACCAGGAAGACCAGATGACCCTCCGTGTGTCCCGGGGTGTGAATGACCGATATCCCGCCGGCCACCGGAATCTCGTCCCCATTCCCTACCAAGACATTTGCCTTTGCCGGCGGTACGGTGGTTGGCTGCGGGGCGATCATCAGCCGATAGAGGATGGCGTTGCCGATCCCGGGGGCGGGAACGAGGCGGCGCATGGCCCGCCCAGTTGCGACGAGCATGGCGTCCCTCCGGTGCATGTAAACTCGGGCTGAGGTCAGCGACTTGAGTTGCGCGAGGCCACCGGAGTGATCGGGATGACAGTGCGAAACGAGAATGTGTCGAACATCTCTGATGTCCCGTCCCAAGGAGGTCACGGCCCCCCGGATCCCAGCCGCGTTATGTGACACCCCTGCGTCCACCAGGGTCAAAGCGCTGGACCCGGAGTCAATGAGAAAGGCGTTAACCCCCGGCAAGCGAATCTGATGCAATCCAGTTTGGATTTCCTTAACGCTCATAGTGCCTTTGGGGCTTGGATGGGGGCACCAGCTCACTTCTCCGGTTCGCGGGTCTGATTCGCCTCTCCGGTTGGCCCTCCTTAACGAGGCCGCCTCAAAAACGAGACAATCGCGTGGATGAAGGTCCCCCGCGGAGTCTCCAAATGCGCCGCGTGGTCGCCGCCAGCGATGGTGACCCAAGCCCTCTCAGCGGTTCCTAGTTTCGAAAAGAAGGCTGCCTGCCGGGCAGTGGGTGCCAGGGGATCCTTCTCCCCCTGAAGAAGTAGAGTAGGGACAAGAATCCGGGCGGGGTCCAGCTCATTCCACTCAGATTGGTGTCGCCAGTCCACTCGGAAGGGATCTGCCTCGAGAGAGTGCCGTACGTACTCGTCGATGGCTACCTGGCTGATAGACCCTGGGATGATGAAGTCGCTGGCTGCTGCCTCTGCCGTGGTAGGAAGGCGCGGGGGCTCAGCCGGGTCGGGACCGGAACCGGAAAAATCGGTATCCGGGCCTACCGGATAACCAAAGAGAATGAGCGCGGACACCAAGTCGCCAGCACGTTGGGCCGTGAGTTGTGCCACCATGGAGCCGTAGGACCATCCAAATACGGCCGGCTGGTCACCTGTCCTTTCGCCCACCCATCGAAGGATCCCCACCACGTCCTGGGACGCCCGGTCCGGCGTCAACCACCCGGTTTCGTCCCTGGGGGTGGCCCCGTATCCCCTCAGGTCCACCGCGAAAGTGGAAAAACCTTCGGCCACGAGGCCGTCCATCAGGGAGAGGTCTTCTCCTGGCACCTGAAGGTCGAAGTCCGGAAGGGAACTCCAGGTGCGCCCGTGAAGGAGAAGGATGGTCCCCTCGGAGCTGGCCGGACTTTTCTCCCATACAGCCATTGGGTGACCGTCTACCTCCACAGTGTGCCGTTGGAGATTGGCCCGTTGGCATTCCACGGGCCGGACCCCGACCAGGGTAGCCGCAATAGTACAACAGACCAAACGAAAAGCCGTGATGGAAAGGTGATCGGGCATGGGTTTCTGAGATTCGGAGTTGAACAGAATGGGGATCCGAGGCGTTATTCGGAGTCGCCAGCCGGCCCTCTCTTCTCGCCGCTCATCAGGAGCTTTTCAGTGAAATCGAGGCGCTCAGTCAGCCTTGAAACCTCTGACTGGAGGGACATGAGTTCCTCCGCCATCCCATTCACCTGGTCGGTCAGCTGATGCGACCCAGGGCCCCCTGAGGGGGTCCCGTCTAGCCGGCGGATGCGGGAAAGAAAGTAGGCGAGTACTCCCACCATCGCGGCGCTGCCGATAACCGCCGCAAAAATGATAAACAGTGCAATCAGACCCATCTCCACGCTCTCCTCCAAGTAACCGTCCAAGGCCGCAGGAGTCTGTCGCCCCTGAACCGGACGTGAAAGTACCGTTCAGCTGGGCTTTGCTGTAAGCCAACGGTACCCAAAGCCCCCCCCCAGAATGAGCACCGGAACAACAAACCACCAAAGATGCTCTCTCACGAAAACCGATAGGTACGCTCCCACAATAATCCCGAATAGAACACAGTAGACCTTAAGGACCCCCATATCCCAGATGGTCATGGCGTTTGTGTTTCTCTCCGCCCACTCGAAGACACTCATGGTCTTCCTCCCAGGAGTTTCAAGGATGGAAAAACGGCAAGGACGATCCCGGGTAAGGTCGTTGACTCTCGATTATACTGCCGACCGGCTCCTAGGGTAACGGATTCATCGGCGCCCAGGCCGCAGAGAGACCCACGCTCGATGTACAGGCTATCGGCTCGATGATCTGGCTTCCCTCCGGGACACGGTCTAGCCGTGCTGACAGCCGATCAAGCCCCTGCCCTTAAATCACACATTTCATGGTACCGCCGGACCCACTCCTCGTTCAGCGTGTCGGATTGCTTCTTCAGGGGCATGTCTTCGATGTCGAGGCGGCGGGCCGCCAAAACTCCACAGCCCTCGAGCACACAAGACATTACACCGGTGAAGTCCGAAACAAGGTCCTCCCCTCACGGACGAACCCGTGGAGGTTGTCGATGAATTGGAAGTCGAACTTCGGTTCCTCCTTTGGGTCCCGAGAATTCGGATCGTTGGACTTGAACAGGCCCGTCTGGGCAGCCTTGGCCCAGGAGACAGCCTGCCGCACCCGGTCACGGCGACGGATCCAGACGTAAGTGATGTCGGGGAAGAGGGCCCTGTAGATCTCAGGTGCGGTGCAGTCAGCGAACTCGGGAAGTGTTCTCAGACGTTCCTGGGCACCACAGTGGGTATTCCACATGATGTTGATGCCGAAAGTTCCATTCTGGGTCGTTCCCGCCTCGAGAACCTCACCAACGAAGCGGCGGATGTCATCCAGGTCCTTTCCTCTGATCCATTCCGAATCGGCAAGCGAAAGGAAATATTCGTCAGGCCATCCAGCGTTTCCGACTGCTTTGAGCCCCTCGCAGAGGAGAGACGTCCCGCTGCGCTGAACCCCGGCAATGAGGATGGATCGGATGAGGCTACGGTGTGGCATCATCTCACGGTCGTCGAATCCATACGATCCGTCTGGCCGGTATCCATGGGCGGCGGAGAGTCCGGGCAGGCCTGGTCGGCCCTGGGCCCGCTCGTGTGTAGATCCAGATAGGTAGCCGTCGCATAGGACGCGAATCCGGGCACACCCTGTTCAATCGCGCTATCCACGACGTGGGGGAACTCCACGAAGGCGGAGTACGGTTGGCCAGGGCTCAACACTCCAGCCTCGACGGTCATCTCCGTGGTCCGGAACGTCGTGTACTCGCCTTGAAACGGAAGCCCGGTGTGGAAGATGCGCTCACCTTGGCAGTCGGCTACCACCAAGAAGATCATGTCGTCGACAATCCCGCGGGGGTCCTCGGTGCCGTTCGAGTATTCGCTCCACCGAACAACGAGATCCTTTGCCGGATCCACAGAAA
>JBDHGR010000546.1:0-3258 GCA_039589815.1 Gemmatimonadota bacterium
AACCGGGGCGACTAGGTTCTTCCACCATGACCCCCGATCCTGGCGCCCCACGTCGATACACCGACGAGGAAATCCGCGAGCTTCTGGAGCGGGCCTCCGAGTTGGAGAGCGAGGGCAGGAACCTCCCGGCTCCCACCGACGGGCCCACCCTGCCGGAGTTGGAGGCCATCGCCGCTGAGGCCGGCATTGACCCGGTGGCCCTCCGGGAAGCGGCCCGGGAGCTGGAGTTGAAGTGGCAGGGGGGGGGCTTGTCTTCGACTCGGTCCGGCGGGTTCCTGGGGGCTCCGGTTTCCATCCAGCTGGACCGGGTAGTCCAAGGCGAGGCCCCCGACTCGGTGCTGGAGAGCCTCCTTCCTTCCCTACACCGAGCCTCCGGGGGCGTCGGAGAGCCCTCCCACCTGGGGAGGACCCTTACCTGGCACACCACCAACCCCGAGTCCACCCGTTCATTCCACGTGAGGGTGAGCGTGACCGAAGGCAGGACCCACCTCCTCATCGAGGAACGGTACGAGAACATGGCGTGGGCGATTCACGGTGGGGTGATCGGTGGTGTGGGGGGTGGGGTCGGGCTCGGAGTGGGGTTGGGGGTTGGATTGGGAGTCCTGGCATCCGGCGCTTTTGCGACTCTCTTCCCTCTGGCCATCTTCAGCGGGAGCTATCTCCTCTCCAGGAACATCTACGCCTGGTTTGTGCGGAAGAGATCCAAGGTTCTCCAGCGACTCATGGACGAGATGGTGGCAATCGTCGAAGAAGGCGATATGCCAGGCGATCAGGAGCGTATCGGGGACGGCACCCAGCGCCTCATCGAAGGATAGCCCTCCTGGCAAGAGGCCGGGGTAGAGCTCAGGAGTATTCCCTGGTTTCCAGAACCTCGAAGTGGGCCGACCTCGAGTCCCATCGCACAAGAACTTCCTTCGCCACGTCTGGGACGTAGCAGCGCTCATAGTCCGCTCCCTGGAAGTCGATGACGCTCTGCAGGGAGTCGAAGGTCATGATCGTAACGAACTCGGTCTCGTTCTCGTGGTCCCGCTGGAGAACCTCGATGCCGCGGTACCCCCCGATCCCCTTCCCTTCGATGCCTGGCAGCACCATCCCCAAAAGCACCTTGCGATAGGCCTCGGCGTTTTCGGGGGTGGTCCAGCCGTGCCAGATCCGCTTGATTGCCATTGCTTTCGTCACCCTCCAGCCATGGATGCGGCGAACGTACCCACCAGGTTTATGCTAGCCTGCTCTTGTCTTGAAACCAAGGTAACCAAATCTGCTCCGGGCCCTCCAGGCGACATTGAGGGAACCCAGTCCCACCGCCGCGGCCTCTGCGGCGTTCGGTGCGGTGAGCTTCCTTCACCGCCACGGCTCGTCTCTCAACCCTCACTTCCATTCCCATCTGTGCGTCGTGGAAAGACTTTTCGAGACGGTCGAGGGTGATGCGGGCCACGAACCGGCCTATCCCAAAAAGTCGCTTTCCCGCCGGAATAGTTTTTGCTATAATAATTTTCATCCCTCAAAACTCTCAGCTTGGAATGTAGGAAACTACCTTGTTGGGTTGGATTTCCTGGCTCCACCCCGTTCGCTGAATGTCAGAGGGTGTCCACACAGTATTGCAACGGTGCGACATTACCACCAACGATGGAGGTTTGTATGACGGTTGGAAGGAGATGGAGGGCGACTCTCGCAGCGTCGGTTACGCTACTCGTGATGGGTGCCTGCTCGGAAAACGGTCTGGTCGACTCTTCCGAGTTTGGAAGCGAAGCCCTGGAGGGACCCCAATTCAGCACGGTTCCAGGTACGCAGTTCGACGCGCCGGATCCAAGGGCGGGAGTCTTTACCGTTTGCAAGGTGGGCACGGACGCCCTCTTCCGCATTACGGTGGGCACCGAGGACCCCTTCGAACGGACGATCCTGAACGGAACTTGTCAGGATGTGGTAACCAACCCCGGTGCCGAGGTTCAGGTCCAGATCTTCGAGGTGGTTCCCGACGGCTTTCAGCTCGTTCAAGTGTGGGCTCAGAGCGTAGCTGATGATGGCACCCCGCTCCTTCCCTGGGAGGACCATGGCACGGAGAACCCCATCTCTGGAGCGATCGAATCCCAGAAGGACGGATGCGTAGCGGTTTTCTTCAATGAGCGGATTCCCACCGGCGCAGGCGCTGGCACACCCGGCTACTGGAAGACTCATCCGGAGGCCTGGCCCTACACCGAGATCACGATCGGGGGAACGACCTACTCCAGGGAGGCGGCCATCGACCTGATGGAGGCTCCCACCGCAGGCGACAAGTGGCTCAATATGTTCGAGCAGGTGGTTGCGGCGAAGTTGAACCTGGCCATCGGAACGGATCCTACCTGTATCTCCACAGACCTCACCGCTGCCGACACCTGGCTCGGGACCGAGGCAGGAAACCGGAAGATCAGGGCGAGCTCCGCTACCTGGCAGGGCATCTCCTCGACCTTCACCAAGATCGATGACTACAACAATGGTTTCCTTTGCGCCCCAAGTAGGGACTGAGGTTCCGCAGCCCGGCGCTTCGCCGGGTACACCACATCGATACGGATAGGGGGGCGGCCATCGGCCGTCCCCCTTCTTCCCTTTACCTGGGGATTCGGATCACCCGTAGGGGTCTGATCCCATTCATCATTCTCCACCCCGTGCTCTGGCCCCAGAACCCCGCGGTCTGGTTCCCCGAACCGGGCCAGCCGAATGACCGAGCGCAGAACGGCTGTTGCCCCCAACTCTGATCCACTATGGGGCAAAGGTTCGAAGCCTCTCCGGACCTGGGGGGAAGGGTGCCCCGGCCCCTACCGGTGGCCTCTTTCCCCGCCCTGGATCCCCTTCCCCTCGAGAAAGGCTGTCCCGTGCAGCGGCCTCAAGGGGGAATTCATGGATGGAGAGCAGAGGCCTTTCATGAGGATTCCGAAGAAGGCAGCATTCACACGGATGTAGAGTCCGATTGACCGGAAGGTAAACATTGTTTACTTTAAGATTACGATGATTACCTCTCCACCCCTCCCTGCCGCGTTCAACCGGACTCATCGAACCCAGGATTTGATCCTGGGCAGCGTCAGGTCCCTTCTCGCGGCGGGCGGAATGGAAGCGGTTTCCATGCGAGCCGTCGCCGAGCGTTCGGGCGTGACGGCCGGGGCCATCTACAAGCACTTCAAAGACAAGCAAGCTCTGATCGATAGGGTCGTTGGGACGGCCTTTCAGAACTTCGAGCTGTCCCTATTCAAGGCCATCGCCTCCCTACCGGTCGGATCATTCGAG
>JBDHGR010000547.1:0-3258 GCA_039589815.1 Gemmatimonadota bacterium
TGGTAGAAAAGCTGGCGGTTAATATCAACATGGACATGGTGAGTGAAGGATTACGGAACGCCAACAGCTGGTTCACCATGAGTGAAACCCCTGCTCAGCTGGCATCCTTCTACGACGGTCTGGCCGCCGCTGTGTTGAACTATATCTGGAGAACCAACGATATCGTCTACCTCGGGGGTGCTCCCCGGGGGCGACCCGGGGGCCAGTACTTCCCTCGGCCCATGTGGGAGAAGAACGGATCCCGGGATGCCTTCCGGTACTTCATCCATGAGGCCACCGGCGGGAGCGACCACATTGTCTTCAACAACGCCTCCGTGGCCGTGCCGGCGATCGAGTTCTTCACCTGGCCGGATCAGTGGTACCACGCCGACACCGACACCCCGGACAAAGGGGACCCAACGGAAATGAAGCGAGTGGCTTTCCTTGGGGCCACCACTGCGTGGGCTTCCGCGAACCTCTCGGACGGGATGGTACCGGATCTCCTGACGGCCGTTTCGGATTTCGGTTACAACCGGGTGGCGGAGCGAGGAATCCCCATGGCATTGGAAGCCCTTGAGAAGGCCGGGCCGGACCCTATGGAGGCTGGGGCCCTGGCGGTCAAGATCATCGAGGCGGCGGTTGAGAGAGAACGAGATGCAATCAGATCCATCCATCGAATCCACACTGGAAGTCCGGCGGCCTCCCGTCTTGTGGACCAGGAGCTGGCGTCGTGGGGGGCTTATGGAGATGCCCTCCGAGAGTTCATTCTTCAATCGGCCTCTCCCGGAGCGCCCGGGGGGTTGGATCTGCCCGGGCCAACCGCTGAGGAGGTTTCCTTCGATTCGGTGATCCCCCGCTTGGCCGATGAGGTTCGCGGGCAGGAGTTCAATATGGGTCGGTTTCAACCCGCCCTGGATTATTTCCGGGACCACCCGGGGATTCTGGACGAGATTGGTGTCAGCAGTGCTCAGACAAGCCAGATTTTGAACCACGTCAATGGGGAGCGTTCGGTCCTCACCATCCGAGACCGCGTTTTCGCCCGGACGGGAGGGCCCCTCTCGGTGGCCCAGGTGGCCCGCTACCTGGAGATGCTTGATGAGATCGGTTGGGTGGAGCTGGAGGGATCGAGATAAACGCATCTGACACACATGGCTCCCTGGGGTTGGCCCTCTCTGGAGGGGCAGTCCTGGGGTGCGCCCACATTGGGGTGCTTCAGGCGCTGGACGAGGCTGAGATCCGAGTCACCCACATGGCGGGCACGAGCGTGGGGGCCCTGGTCGCCGCCTTTTACGCGTTCGGTTTCACGGGAAAGGAAATCCAGGGGATCGCCCGGGACCTGCGGTGGTCGAACTTGACGAGGCCATCGCCTTCCAAGCTCGGGCTCCTTTCCCTGGAAAAGCTTCGGGCCACCCTGCGGGCCCACCTTGGCGACCCGAGGATCGAAGAAGCTCCCATCCCCCTGGCCTTGGTCGCCACCGACATCAGCAGGGGTGAGAAGGTCATCATGACGGAGGGGGATCTGGTCCAGGCGGCAAGCGCCAGCGCCTGTTTCCCCGGGATCTTCCTACCCGTTGAGATTGAGGGTCGGCTCCTGGTGGACGGTGGCTTGGTGGAGCACCTTCCGATCTCTCCCCTTCAGGCCTGGGGCGTCCGTCGGATCATTGCCGTGGATGCTTTCCTCGGGATGACGTTCCATCGGCCGACGAAGCTCCTGAACCTCATCAAGAACGCCGTGGACATCGTTCTGGTCCAAGCGTCCCGGCAGGTGGTGGAGGATGTGGACCTCCTTATCGCGCCCGATCTACAGGCCTTTAGTTCGACGGAATTGAAGGACATTCCGGGGATTGTCCGAGAGGGGTACCGGGCAGCCAGAGAAGCCCTCGGTCGCTTGGAACCTTGACTCGACCTTCTCCGTACAGAGGTTTCTGAAGGGCTGGTTTTCCTATTCTCAGCAACATAACGGGTACGCATGATTGGATTGGGATCCCTCCTTGGTGAGATCCACCGCCGTTCGGTCTGGCAGATCCTGGGCAGCTACGCGGTCCTGGCTTGGATCATTCTCCAGCTCGCCGAGACTCTGGCTGGCCTCGTCGGCCTGCCCCTTTGGTTTGGCCCCACAGTGGTGGCCTTTATCGTCACCGGCTTTCCGCTGGTCCTCCTGACTTCTCTCCTCCAGGGGGGGCGAAAGGGGAACCAATCGGAGGGTACCGGAGGCGAGGACAGTTCAGGAAAGGCCTTTCTCAGGAAGACCTTCACCTGGCGGAATGCAGCCATTGCCGTGGGGGCGTCGGTTGTACTACTTGGTGCCGGAACCGCGGGATACTCTGGCATGCGTGCCGCAGGGCTTGGACCCGTGGGTTCGCTCATCGCCAAGGACATCCTCGAGTCTGACGAAGAGCTGATTCTGGCGGAGTTCGTCGACCGGACCCCTGAAGGGACGCTGGGCGAAACCGTCACCGCCCTCTTCCGGATCGATCTGGCCCAATCCACATCGGTACGCGTGTTGGAGTCCACCCAGCTGGCTCCGGCTCTTTCCCGGATGGAACGCGATCCGTCGTTGCCGCTTACTCAGGAGGTAGCCTTGGAGGTGGCCCAGCGGGAGGGGATCAAGGGGGTGATCACCGGGGAGGTCCTTCCCCTCGGCTCCGGAGCGGTGATCTCGGCTCGCTTGGTGACCGCGGAAGGGGAAACTCTGGTGGCCTTGGACCAGACGGCACGGGATGTCGCCGACGTGCCTCAAGCCGTGGACGCCCTTTCGGCCCAGTTGAGGGTGCGGATCGGAGAGTCTCTGCGGACGATTCAGGGAGATCCTCCCCTCAACCAGGTGACCACCGCGTCCTTGGAAGCCCTCAGGAAGTACGCCCAGTCCGACCGGGCCAACGACAGGGGGGATTGGCAACGGGCGGTCACCTTCCTGGAGGAGGCCTTGGAGCAGGATTCCACCTTCGCCATGGCATGGCGGAAAAGGGGAATCCTCTACCAAAACGAAAACCGGGACCCGGAGAAGGCTCGCGTCTCGCTCAACCGTGCTTTCGAGCTTCGCCATCGCCTCACGGATCGGGAGCGGTACCTGGCCGAGGCCGCGTACTTCACGTATGTGGACGATGACCGGCCGCGGGCAATGCAGGCCTACGAGACCGTGCTGGAGAGTTATCCCAACGACCGGATCGCTCTCAACAATCTCGCTGTGGCCTATGGGAGCCAAGGGAATCGTGATCGGGCGGCTGAGATCTACCTCCGATCCATTCGGGCGGGCGTCGCCCCCGCCGTCACCTACAG
>JBDHGR010000548.1:0-3256 GCA_039589815.1 Gemmatimonadota bacterium
CCGGGCCGCCTTACGAGGGTTTTCATGAACAACCCGATGAGGCCGCCCATGACGATCCAGATGCCAATCCCGATCCAGTTCTCCATCGGATTCCGTTTGGTGGGGTCCAATAGTAGGGAACGGCCGGAAATGTACCCGGTTTGTTTCCTCGGAACCAGCCCGGCCCGACCCCGGCCAGGACCCTGGGCTTGACCTGACGCATTGACGGTCATGCCCCTGCTGACCTAGGGTAGAAGCGAAGGGAGGAGCCGTGACAGACGATCATGTAATCGACATTCGACGGTACCTGGACTCTTCGGCTGAACTGCTCGACCTCCGGGCTTTTTCCGTCTTGGGCGGTGGCGGGAATCGTTCGAGGCTTGCTCTTCCGATCTGGCGGGCCATACACCTGGTCGGCGGGGATTGGGGAGGAATCGTCTCCATGTCCAAGCTTCAACCGGAACAAGGAGCGGATCCTCTTTTTGCTCTGGACCTCAAGGAGGATCCTGCCCGGGCGGCCGGTTCTCCGGAACCTCTCCGAGTGTTTCCGGTGGGGGAGGCTCCTTCGATGACGTTCGGAAAGGGGGAAGGACTGGCAGTGCTGCTGGGGGAGGATGACGAACGACGGTGGTTCCTGCAAATCCTCGGTGTGATCAAAAAGGTGCCACCCGAAGGGAAGGACAGGGAGACCCTCCTCTTTCTTTCTGGGGAATGTGCCGGGCTCCTCTTCTTTCGAGAGCTCGCTACTCCTCTCCCATCCTCCTCTTCAGCTCCCTGAGACGGGCCTCGGCGAGCTCCTCCGGTGAGGGGCCCCTCGGAGATGGCGAGGACTCCAGATCTCCAAATTCGGACAGGAGCTCCTCCTCCGCCTCCCTCTGCTGGTCCACGCCGTCGATCTTTTCGGCCATCCGATCAAGTTCGTCGAAGAGGTCCGCCGCTCCTCCGATGGCGTTGCGGGCCTCAGCGCGTCCCGAGGTGGCGGACAGTGACTCTCGTTTCGCCTTGGCCTCCTTGAGCTTGACCATCATGTCTTCCACCTCACCCCGCTTCTGCTCGAGCTCTTCCCGGAGGGCCAACGCCTTCCGCGCCTGAATCTCCCTTCTTCTTTCGTGTTTGTTTGCATACTCTGCGGCGACGTCAGCCGTCTCGTCGTCCCCGATTTTCCGGGCCATCTCCTCCCGGCGCCGGCAGGTAGCGGCTTCCCTCTCCTCCATTTCCGAGAGCTGAATGGCCTTCTTTATCTGCTCCTCGAGGGTAAAGACCTGAGCCTTTGAGTCGGTGACCTCTTCGTGCATTTGCCGCAAGAGGGCATCCACCACGTCGGGTACGTCGTCCCGACCCAGTTCTTTATTGAAGTTGTCCACCGCTTCACGGAAGGCGTTTCGAAGATTCTCGAACATCGGTCACGCTGGCTGTTGTTTGGTTCACGGATTGTCCAAAGCCCCGGGGTAGCACCGGGATTCCTGAAAGTAGCACCGGTCCCTTCCGATACAAAGAAAGGAACCCCGAACACATGGTGTCCGAGGTTCCTTCCAGTGGTAGCTGTCTGGTGGAGGTCGAGACCTATGAGAGGACGAGAGAGATCCAGGCCCTAGTTGAGGAGGGGCTCGATTCGTAGAGCGAAGGAGTTCCGAGCCCTGTGAAGCCGGCTTTTTACGGTTCCGAGGTTCACGCCAGTAATGTCTGCGATCTCCTCGTAGCTCTTTCCCTCCAACTCCCTCAGCCGAAACACAAGCCTGTGGTGCTCAGGAAGCTCCGCCACCGTCTCCTCCACGATTCGCCGCAGGTACCGCTTACGATAAAGGTCGTCCGGCCGCATCCTGGAGTCCTCGAACTGGAGGGGGCGATGGTCATCGTCCCAACTATTCTCCAGCTTCTGGAAGAGGACCAGGGGGCTCCGTGACCTATTTCGAAGTTCGTTCTTCGAAAGGTTGCTGGCTATCGTGTATACCCAAGTGGAAAACTTCTTCGTCGTGTCAAAGCGATGGAGATGTCGGGTGACGCGGATGAAGGCCTCCTGGACGAGGTCCTGGGCCCTGTCAGCGTCGCCGGTTTTCCGGATGATGAAGTGTACCAACCGGTCGCGATATCGGTTGTAGAGGTGCTGGAAGGCCCCAGTTCGGCCATCGAGGTGGGCTGTTACGAGATCTTCATCCGTCAACTCCACCAAGGGGCGGAGGTCCCTCAACTGCTCTTTCTCCAGCTCCATCACCGCTTTTACAGACATTTCGCTTCCCTTCGGGTCTCGAGGGGGCAGGAAAGTCAAGTTTTACCTCAACCCCTTATCTAGGGTTAAGAACTTTGAAATTAAAATATCTCAGCTTTGACGGAATGACAAGGGGGAATAAAATCAAAAGAAGACAAGCCTAAAAAAGGAGTATGTGGGGGAAAAAATGAAAGGGGGGAGTGTCGACGCTCTCGGGGCACGAACCAGCCCCCCCCCATGGCCACCGAGAGAATGTCGAACCACTCCCCGCCTATCCAGACTGCTTCGGGAGAGTAACCTCCCCTATCATGGGAAAAAGATTAGGCCGCCTGCCAGAAGAGTCACTGTCATATCGGTACGAAAACTCTTTTTTCCAAAACTCGCGTTGCCCTGGCCCACGAGAGTTCCGAGATTGGTCACTCAGTTATGGTGAAAGGGACCCTGGCCCGTGGCCGATTCCAAAAACTCCTACCGGTCCGTTTCTTCGGAAACGGGTGGCACCAGGATCCCTCCTGGTGGCAAAGCACGGGTTTCGTCGGTCGTAGGCCTTTCTCTTCTGGAAGTGATCCGATCCCTTGACCTCCCCACCGAAGTCCTCGCTGCCGAAGACCCGACCCAGACCATGCCACGGCGCTTGGGATTGAGCGAGGTTGTCGACCAACAGATCCGGCTCTTCAAAGAGCAGGTCCGAAAGAGGGAGAGGATCACCGACCAACAGACCCAAGACCTCTTTCACCTAGTTCTCCGCCGCCCCGATTCGGAGCAGGCTTTCCTCCTCGCCGGGGAGTTGTTGGAGGGAGACACGAAACCTCCGAGGGGACTCAGGCGACTCTCCACGGAGAGGTCCCTTTACGGCCTATCCCGGCGACAAGCCCGGAGACGGATCAAATCCTTGTTCGGTCGGGCCGTCGGTGGTTTTGCCCATGGCCCATTCAGCCTCGAAGCCCAAGGGCACTTCCTTCTGGATCTGGACCCGGGAGGGGACGCTTGTGCCCTGGTGACTGGGCTCTCCCAGGCCATCTTAAGCCGCAACTTCCGTCGCCGCGTGGAGGTGCTTCACACGTCTTGTGA
>JBDHGR010000549.1:0-4762 GCA_039589815.1 Gemmatimonadota bacterium
GATCTGCCGTACATACCGGCAAACATGCCGAAATATGCCGGGATTTACCGGCCCAATAACCGGCCCAGTCGAGGAGGCAGACCTCCAGCAAATCGATGACTGAGGAAACCGGGGCGGTTCAGCCTGCCGCAACCGTGACGGCGGGCAGGATGTATTTCTCCATCATCTCGTATACATAGGTGGACCATCTACCGCCGGAATTGGCGCCGGTGAACACGACGACGAGGTCGAGATCCCGAAATCCGAATATGAACTGGCCTCCACCACCTATCGCGTAGAAACAGGAATACGTCTTTCCATCCACTTCAAACCGCCTCGTCCACCACTGATATCCGTACCCTGCATTCCTCCTGTCGAATCGGGTCTTCGTGGATTCGACCGTCCACTCCCTCGAGATGACTTGTTGTCCCCTCCAAAGCCCTTCGTTCACGAAAAGAAGTCCTATCTTCGCCATGTCTCTCGGCCTGAGGCCTATCCCGCCGGAGTGGTTCGTGACTAGCGTTTCCTCGCCCAGCCATTTGTATCTCGTGATGCCAAGGGGCTGAAAGAGATGTTCCGCACCGAACTCCTCCACCGTCACGCCGGTAACTCTTCGGACGATCTCTCCCAGCAGCATCATGCATCCGCCGCTGTAGTTGAACCTTGTTCCCGGCTCGTCCACCAGCGGGCGCTCGAGATAGTACCTGATCCTGTCCTCGCTCGTTCTCCAATGAAAGGCGCTGTTTCTTGGGTCAGTATGAGGGTGACTGGACTCGTCCCACTCGAGGCCGCTCGACATGGTGAGCACGTGCCGCAGGGTAATCTTCCGTTTCCCGGCGTCGAACAGCTCCGCGTACTCGGGGAAGAACTCGTGGATGGGCACGTCGAGATCTCTGATGTGCCCCTGCTCGAGGGCAATGCCGACGATCGCCGAAATCTCGCTCTTGGCAACGGAAGACTGGTGATGCGGGCGGTCCCTGTAGAGCTCAGTTATGAACGGGCTGTGAAGCCTGCCGCCGTCGTTGAAATACTCCTCGACGGCGAGTTTCCCGTCCTTGACTACGAGGACGCTATGGATGTCGCCGTAGTCTCCGTCGATGATGTCACGCTTGAGCCCGTCGATCTTCTCCATGTCGAGTCCGGCCTCGGCCGCATCTACGCACTGCCAGCCGTCGCCCAGCTCCTCCGGGACATTGTAGTCGTGGCCCGTGGCTGTCGACGCTTCCAGCCTCATCATGAAATCTCCAGCCCTGTCCAACCGCCGCAGGGTGAAGGGGATCGGCTCCCCGGAGGGCGGGAAATAGTCCATCCGCATCGTATTCGAATCGGGCATCACCTTCGCCTCGAACTCGTGCCATTTGAGAAACCCATCCTCCACCCTGAAATCGTCGATGACGAACCATACTCTGCACTGTACGTCCGCTTCGTACTGAGAAAGGAGAAGGTTGCCGTCGGAGTCGAGGGAGAACCTCATGAGGGACATCTCCTCCAGCGGCAGATCGAGGTCCTCGGAACTGGTCCAGTGGCCCACCACGCTTCGATATACCGCGCTCTCGGCTTCCGACGGAACGGAAGCACACCCCTGAGCCAGAAGAATGCCGAGGAATACCGACAGTGCCATCGGGAGATGGGTCGTTCCGTGTTTCATCTCATTTCCTTTTTGCGGGTCCTCGCTCTGGCCCCTCTCAACCATGGGCTCCACGGTCAGGAAGTGCGTCGTGAGAGGGTCTTCGAGTGGAGTAAGGGGAATCTGTGCTCGGCTCCGAGCCATGCTCCAACGCCTCTCCTTATCACTCCCCCTCCTCCTTCCGATAGACCGGCGAGCCCGCGTGCTTCTGCTCCAGGGGCCATGATCCCGTGGGTAGGCGCTCGTGCCCTCCCAGGACCATGTAGCCTCCGGGCTCCAAGGAGGGGAGGAGGCGTGCGAGAATCTCCCCTTGAAGCCCCTCCTCGTAGTAGGTGAAAACCAAGTTCCTGCACAGAACCAAGTGGTACCGCCGCGGGTCCGACACATCCCTCACGTCCCCCAGGGAGTAGTCCACACCTTTCCGAAAGGGAGGCCGAAGGGAGAGGCCGGAGGCCGTTTCTTCGAAGGCCGCTTGAACCCATGGGGCAGGAAGCTCTTTCAGGGCGCCCCTGGGGTACACCGCCCGGCGAGCCCGCTCCAGCACCTTCGGTTCGGTGTCGGTGGCGGTGACCTGGAAAAAGAGACCCGGAAACTGCAGAGCCAGTGGCTCGACAGGCTCATCGAAAGGCTCCAGGCGCCACAGCAGGGAGAGGGTATAGGGCTCCTCCCCGCTCCCGCACCCCGAAGACCAGCAGCGGAGCGCCCCCTGGCCTTTCCCCAGGGCCCCCTCCGCCAGCTCGGGAAGCAGCTGGCGCTGGAGAAGCAGCATCACTCCCCGGTCCCGAAAGAACCGGGAGATGGTGATGCGACAGAGCCCATCCACTGTTCCCCACTCGTCAGGATGCTCTTCCAGGTAGCGCCGGTACTTTCCCTCTCCAGGAATCCCCAGCTCTCTCATGCGCCGGCTGAGCCGCTTGCAGACCTGCTTTCTCACCTTTCGGAATCCCGGCCACCGCATGCGAAGCCGGGGAAGGGCCCACTGGAGGAAGGCGATGCAGTCGGCATCGTTCATGGTCAAAGCGTGCTCTTCAACAGGCTAAATGTCGGGGTCTCCGGTGCTGGAGCAACAAGATCTCCGTCGGTCCCATCCCCCATTCCACCCTCCCCACAGTATTCTCCCCCCTTGACGTCGAGACGCAACGCCTCGCTCCTCTCGACACCAGCTCAGGTAGGGGCCGCCGGCTTATACACCCCAAGCCCGGAGAGGCTTCGAATCTTGCGCCCTTAGCGGATCAGATTTGGGGGCAGCAGCCGGCAGGAAGAGGCAAACACCGGGCTCGGTCCTGCTTCAGGAGGTCACGTTACCTCCCGGCAGCAACACCAAATAGGCCATGCCGGCAGCGTCGATTGCGAGCACAATTGCGAACAAGGAAGGGTTTTCGGGGACAAGAACAAAGCCCTGACACCGGGTAAGCAGTGACAGGGTAAGGGCTTCGGTGAAATGGGCCTGGGTAGACTCGAGCCGGAGGCCGCTAGTGTGGCCGGAGACGAGTGAGGATGGCCCGCAGGGCCACCGCAGATCCACTACCGGCCTCACGCTTCTGAGAAACGACTTCATGCAGCCTCTACGGGAACGAGGTCAAAACCGAGGGCAGCGGCCTGGGTTTTGAGGCGCCGGGTCTTTCGAACCCTGGTCTGGTGCTGAACGGGCGAGCTTGTGGGCGGTGGAGGTGGTGGCCTTGGCGGGCCCCTGGCGGTATCGCATGCGACGGTAGTAATCGCCGAGGACAGTGGGGCTCCGATGGAGACTTTGGGCTGCAAGGCGCAGCGCGTTGGCGGCCGGATGGTTGACTTTGCGCGTCTTGGTAGAGATGACCTTTCCGCCCGTGATGCGGTTGTCGGGGCACAGGCCAAGCCAGCTCGCGAAGTCGCCGGCGGTGGGGAAAGCGGAAAGGTCTCTCCCGCACTCGGCGAAAAGGGTCTGGATGGTGTGGATTTCGATACCGGGAATGGCGGTGAGATCGGTACCGAAGATCCGGTAGAACTCGGTGCGGAGATCAAGACCGAGGGGATTGCGGCGGCGTCCGGGAGCAGGAGGCAGAGGGTCCTCATCGGGATCGACCCGGGAGCCGAAGCTGCCCAGGAGTTCGTGGAGTTCTTCGTCACACTGCTGGATCTGAGCCTGATAGTGGCGATATGCGCCCAGGGATTGCCGGAGGGTGAAGAGGTGCTCGCGCCGCCAGGTGCCGGTCAGGGCCTTGGCGAGGGTTTTCTTGTCGGCTTTGATGGTCCGGTGGCGGAGCTCGGCGAGAACTTCCGGGCGGCGTTCGCCGCCGAGAATGGCATCCAGGATGGCCAGTCCCGTCACGCCGGTGATGTCGCTGATCACATGGTGGATCTGCAGGTTCATCTGGGTCAGGGCCTTGTGCATGTGCTGCACGTGGGAGGACGCCATCTGGACCAGAGAGGCTTTGTGGCGTAACACCGTGCGCACGGCCGCCACGGCTTCGGGTGGATGGAAGGACCCCCGCAGCAACCCGACCGAGTGGAGGTACTGGAGCCACTCGCAGTCCAGCACATCGGTCTTGCGACCGGGCACCCTCCTGAGGTGACGAGCATTGACCAGGCACACTTCGATGCCTCGCTCCTCGAGAATGGTAAAGAGCGGCATCCAGTAGACGCTGGTGGCCTCCATGGCCACCGTGGTGACGCCGCAGGCCGTGAGCCAGTTCGCCAACTCCACCAGGTCCGGCGTGAAGGTGGCAAAGGTGCGGACCGGTTCAGGATCCCGATCCTGGGGCACCGCCACGTAGACTTCCCTTGCCCCGACATCGATTCCGGCCGCGGTGGGATTGATCACCGGGGTGGGACGGTTCCGCGATCCTTTACGCTTGGACCCCGTCTTTCGCTTTGCCATCGGAGGATCTCCTTGCCGAACGTAAAGCTGAGACAAACGGGAGGCGGGACTGCGGCCCCGGTCGGAGGCTCTCGAAAATCTTCTGATCGGGATCGGCTCGGCGCCGTCACCAAGAAAGGGCTCTTGCGACCGGGAACCAGGCTTATCAACGGGCTCGGATTAGCACCAATGCGTTGTCGGTCTTCGCCGCTTCCCCGCCCCTTTCAGCATCTGCGCCCAAGCGGCCCTCCGCGCAAGTGCCCGCCCACGTTTCTTCCCTTAGGGCCCCCGCACAAGGGCGCGGTGCCCAGGCTTATCAG
>JBDHGR010000550.1:0-3241 GCA_039589815.1 Gemmatimonadota bacterium
GACGTCTCTTCCTCCAACGAGCCCTACGGTCTTTCTACGACATTCGCCTTTGATCAGACAAGACCCGGTAAGGAGCGCCAAATAAGGAGCGCGAACAAGGAGCGCAGATTCATGTCCCTCCCAGACCTTTCTTACTGGAAGACCACCTCGGACACTCTTCACCAGGTCGTGAGCCTGGTGGGGCCAATCCACAAGGCACTCCTACCTCATGAGAACAACTACCTGCACTTGACCATGGGGGTCAGGCCGGAGGGCCTAGTATCCCAAACCCTTCCCGGGGGTGGAAAGATCCATGTGAACCTGAAGGAGGGCACCCTTGCATACAGAAATGCGGTCGGCGGGTTGGAGACCTACGACTTCACAGAACACACCCAACGCAGTCTCTTCGAAGCCCTTCTCAGGGTACTGACCGACGACGGGTTTGGGGAAGCGCTGGGCGCCGAAGGAGCCTCCTCACTGCCTGCGGGTCTCGTCGAGAAACTCGTAGCCGAAGAGAAGGCCGGACATTTCCTTACCCTGGAAGGCGTGACCAGGGAGGAGCAGCTTCAGGTCGATCTGGGGGTGGCCGGCGCCTATGCAGACGTGGTCTACTCCATGTTCACGGCCCTGTCTCGCTTCAAGGCCCGCCTGGAGGGGGGCATGACTCCTCTCATCGTCTGGCCCGAGCACTTCGACCTCTCCACCCTGTGGTTTCCGGTTTCGAATGCGGAGATGAACGACCATGGGCCCCATGTCAGCGTGGGGTTTTCCCCCTTTACCCCCGGTCAGTACCCGGACCCGTACCTCTACGCCTACGCCTATCCCTATCCGGCTTCCTTCGATCCTCCCGCTCTGCCGTCATCGGCTCTTTGGCACACAGAGGGATGGCAGGGAGCCGTGGTGCCCTACGAAGTGATCGCAAAACAAGAGGACCACGAGCGTTTCGTGGAGGAAACGGCCTTGGAGCTGTTCAGGGCCATGTCAGGCCTGGTGGAAGGGTAGGCGCCAGGGGGGGAGGGTCCCCCCCTTTCCTATGTGGTCACCCTCCCCTCTGGTATTTCACCTTCCCGCCTACGATCGTGTAGACGACCTCCGTCGACGGAATCTCCTCCTCGGGGATGGTGAGGATGTCCTTCGAGAGGACAGTGATGTCGGCCAGCTTTCCAGGCGTAAGAGTGCCTTTGATACTTTCCTCGAAGGATGCGTAGGCCCCGTTTATGGTGTAGGACTCCAGGGCTTCCATTCGGCTCATTCGCTGGTCTGGGAAGAACACGGATCCGTCCTTCAAAACACGGGACACCGTCGCGTAGTAGCTGGCCAGAGCACTCACGTCCTCCACCGGCGCATCCGTACCGTTCGGGATGGTTGACCCGGTGGCCATGAGCTTCTGCCAGACATAGGCACCCTCCTCGGCTCGCTGTTCGCCCAGCCGCTCCAACACGTAGGGCGCATCCGAAGTACAGTGGATCCCCTGCATGGATGGGAGGACGCCCATCGCCCCGAAACGTGGGATGTCGTCGGGATGGAGATGCTGGCTGTGCTCGATTCTCCAGCGCCGATCGTCGTTTCCGGGGAAGGCTGCGAAGGTCGCCTCGAAGATGTCCAGGCTTTCCTGGTTCGCCCGGTCTCCGATGGCGTGGACGGCCAGCTGAAGGCCGAGCTCGGCGGCGACGCGAGCCGCTTCTTCCACATCCGGAACCGGAGCAGTGTTCAGTCCCGAGCTGGTTGGAAGATCCTCGTAGGGCTCGAGAAGCCAGGCACCGTGTGGTCCCAAGGCACCATCGATGGAAATCTTGATGGTGCTGACCCGGAGCTGATGGTCGCCGTAGTTGTCGGTCTTGTACTCAGGGAATCGGGTCCTCAGCTCCTCGTTACCGGTCCGGATCATGGCGTTCATTCGAACGCCCAGGGCACCCTCGTCGATCATCTCCTTGTAGAGGTCGATGGTCCCGAAGCCCACACCGGCATCGTGGACAGAGGTGATTCCCTTTGAAAGGACTTCCAGATCGGCCAACTTCATGACCTCCCTGGGATCAGCCTCTCTGGCGTTGGCCTGCGCGGGACCAAGGAGCCGGCTCGCGTACTCCCTGAAGACACCGATCGGGTTCCCTTCGCCGTCCCGTACGATCTCCCCACCCGCAGGATCCGCGGTGGTCGCATCGATTCCAGCCATCTCCATGGCCAGTCCGTTGGCATAGGTGGCGTGGCCCGAAGCGTGTTCGAGAAGGACCGGGTTGTCGGGGGACACGGCATCTAGCGTGTGGTGGAACGGAAGACCATCCACATTCGGATCCGGAGTTCGGTCCCACTTCTCCTGGTGCCACCCTCGGCCCGCAATCAACTCCCCGGGTTCCGCCTCGGCCACGGCGGCCGCCACCATCTCCACTACCTCGTCCCAGTTGGCGACGTCCATGAGATTGAGTTGGAGTTGGGCGGTACCGATTCCGCTGAAGTGGACATGGCTATCGATGAAACCAGGGATGGCTAGCTGGCCTTCCAGGTCGATGACCTCCGTTGCCGATCCGATATGGGCGTCGATCTCGGTATCTGTGCCAACGGCCAGGATTCTCCCATCCAGGATTGCCACGGCTTCCCCGTCAGGAACGCTGACGTCCACTGTGACGACCTTCCCGTGGTGAAGGACCAGGTCGGCAATGTCACCGGACGGGGCTGAGCAACTCCCCAGAAAGAGGCCGAAACCGGCCAAGAGGAGCGAAGCGCCGGCAAAACTCGACCGAATCGAACGCATGAGAACCTCCGAATGAGGGAGATGGTCTTTTTGAGATCCCTGGAGGCTATCTGCTCCCGGAGTGTTGGGCAACCGGGAGGAGGCATTGATTTTTTCATTCTCTCCGTTGCGATCATCCGTGCGTCAGCGCCCCCGCACCTCCCCAGTTTGTTCGCCGACTGCTGTCGCGCCCAACGAAGCACGTGGGAGTCCGCCTTGTCAGCTCCGTTTCGTCCATCCGTGCCTGCGAGGGGCCCACTCCTCACTGTCTCGCCCATCCAAACAGGCGAGCGACCCCGTCTTCCCCGGAGCGCCCATCCGTGCATTGATGCGTCCCAACGAACCATGGACAGATCTTGGGCGCCGGAGTTGGGGTGGTCCCGGACCCCTTCCTGAGATGCCGCCAGGCTGCGTTGGTGACCCCCTGAGGCACACCGTCGCTCGAGCCCTTGTCCGATCACCTCCGACCCCGTCCTCACCAGCCAGACAGCCAGGAACGAAGCCACAAAACCGCCTCATATATTCCTAATAACC
>JBDHGR010000551.1:0-3236 GCA_039589815.1 Gemmatimonadota bacterium
CAGGGTGCTCGCAGACTCGCGGAGGATGATGCTGGGTGGAATTACCGAGTAGGGCTCCATGCCTTGGACCTAAACCGCCCCGGAGAGGCCGTCGAGGCGTTTCAGAAATGGGATCCGAATCGGAGTCGTGCCAGCCGAGATTGGGCCCGGGTTTATTGGAGTTACTATGGCATGGCCCTCCACTTACTCGGGGAGCACGAAGAGGAGTTGAGCCTGATTCGGCTTGCCCAGGCCCAAAACCAGGGCACGTTGGTGAATGCAGAAGTCCGGGCACTAGCGGCGTTGGGGAGGGTTGAGGAGCTCACAGCGATAGTGGAGGAGCGTTTAAGGGGGCTTCGCCCCGGTCAGTCACCACTCGGCATCCTCGACAACGCTGCCCTGGAGCTGGACGCTCACGGGTTCCCGGAAGTCGCAGCAGACTTTTGGAGAAGGGCCTTGGGCTGGTTTGAGTCACGCCCCGTTGAGGAGATGGAGACGGGAAATAATCGGTTACAGACGGCTAGACTCCTGGTTAGAATGGGCCAAAACCAGGAATCCCTTGACTTAGTTGAGGGATTGGCCAACGAGTTCCCGGAGAATCTCACCGTCAAAGGGATGTTAGGGGCCCTGAAGGCTCGACTCGGGGATCAAGGTGAGGCTGAGATGGTCTCGGAACAGTTGAGGAACTGGGAAGGAACATTCCTTAACGGAGCTCATACCTACTGGCGAGCCAGAATCGCGGCCAGCCTTGGAGACCCGGAAGAGGCGGTAAGCCTACTCAACCAGGCGGTCGAAGAAGGCATCCTCGTGAGAAACTCCCCCCATCGAAGTGTCTATTTCAAACCTCTTCGGGGGCATCCGGCGTTCGAGGAGTTCTTGAGGCCCAAAGGCTAACCCATGCCCACTCCCTCCCTCCTCCAACGGCTGAAAGAGCGGAAGCTCGTGCAGTGGGCGGTTGCGTACCTAGCTGGGGCGTGGGTGCTGTTCGAGGTGTCTGATGCAGTGGGTAGACGCCTTGGATGGCCTGATAACCTCTATCGCGGGTTACTGGTCGTTCTCGCCATCGGGTTCTTCATCACCCTCGTCCTGGCTTGGTATCACGGGGAAAAGGGGCGTCAGAGGGTCAGTGGACCTGAGTTGTTGATGGTGGCAGCGCTGCTTGTGGTGGCTGGGGTAGCTCTAACGCTTCTGCCGGGGAGTGAAGTAGCGGAGACTGGAGAAACCTCGATTGCCTCGGCAGTGGACGATGAAAGACCCTCTATCGCTGTCCTCCCGTTTGAGAACTTCAGCACCGACTCGACCTTTGCCTACTTCGCCAACGGGATGCAAGAACAGATCCTCTCCGCACTTTCCGACATCTCTGCGCTCCGTGTGATCTCCCGCTCCTCTGTGATGCAATACGCACAGGACCCGCCCGCCAGCCCCCAGATCGGTAGGGAACTGAATGTCGGATACCTGGTTGAAGGCAGTGTCCAGGTCTCAGGAGGCCAGGCCCGCCTATCGGTTCAGCTGATAGACGCACAGCGGGATGAACACCTTTGGTCTGGGGACTTTGACCGGGAGCTGACAGCGGAGAACCTACTTCAGGTAAGAGGGGAAGCAGGGAGGCAGATTGCCTATCAGATCGGGGTGAATTTAACGCCCCAGGAAGCCGAAGACCTCGCCAGGGTCCTGACGGACAACACAGAAGCTTTCCTGGCCTTCATAGAGGGGAGGGAAGCCTTTGTTCATGAGAGGCAGTCTGGCCTCCTGGCAAGGGACTTCCCATCCAGACTGCTGTTCGACCGCGCTTTAGCTCTGGACCCGGAATTTGCCCCTGCCCGGGGATTCCTCTCGCTCACTCTGACCTACGCGTCTCCGAGGGCGGAGATGCTTGGCCGGGCGAGGGAGGAAGCCGAAAAGGCCCTTTCGCTTCTTCCGGGGCTCGCAGAAGCCCGGGTTGCCCTCGGACGGACCCACTTTTTGGCCGGAGAGGCCCGGGAAGCCCTTGCGCAGTTTCGTGCTGCCGAGATAGAGAATCCGAACCTGGCATTGGCTACCCTCGAACTTGGACTCGCACAGCGACAGCTAGGGGATCACGAGGGCGGCTTCCAGACCCTTTTGAGGGCTGAACAAACCGATCCGCGCAACCCGGTCGTCCTCCGGGCCTTAACACGCAGTCTGGTCTTCGCCCATCAGTACGACGATGCTCTCAGGGTGAATGCACGATGGGATTCGGTGGCCGCCGGTGGATCGGCGGCGTTGGTGAGTGTATGGATTCGCCTCCTCAGAGGGGAGCTGGAGGTTGCGAATGACGAAATGTCCGCGCTGATAGCCTCCGGGCCGCGTGCTCCCTTCGCCTTTGTCCCCGGCTACCCCCCAACGGTTGTTCGACGGCTCCTGACACAAGATCAGCGCCGCGATGCATTCAGGGCCACCAAAGAGGAAAGTGAGGCACCCTGTAGGGGCTCACTTGTCGGTTTCTGCCTCCGAAAGGCCATCTATGAAGAGGAGATGGGCTTTCCCGAGACCGCCCTCAGCTACTGGGATTCCCTTTCAATGATCGTCGAGGAACGGGGGAGACCGGCTTCCAGTCGGAATGAACTCACCGCCTGGGCTTTGATCCACGAGGGTTTGGGAGACAAGCTGACCGCGATCCAGGCGGCTGAGGCCCTCGTCCGATTGGCGGGTGCCCGTGCTGAGGGTCAGATCGGGGATGAGTTCTATTACGGCCCCTCCACACGGATTACCCTCGCCCGGATCCTAGCCCATTTCGACGAACATGACCGGGCGATAGACATCCTTGAACAGGAACTCCCAACCCCATCGTGGCTCTCCGTGCCCATGCTCGAGGTTGACCCCATCTGGGACCCCCTCCGCGACCATCCCCGCTTCCAGGCCCTGCTAGAGACGTATCGGGATGATGTGGAGCAGTGATTTCGGGTTCTGAAAAAAGTCTGAACTGAGCCCCTTTCTCCCTCAATCCAACCTTCAGGAACCCTATCCTCTTCTAGGGAGGGTGAGAAGCCGCACCAAACGCCTTAGATTTGATCCCTTGACCCCCCATCGGGGCTATATGGAGAGTCCTCAGAACGTCTCTCTTGTGGGGATTTGTATGGACAAAAAAAGGACGGCCCTTGGTGGAGAGCCGTCCCGATTGAATCAGTCCGAATCTATTCCCCTTCGATGGCTGGCAGAGGTTCGTCGTCGGCTTCGATCATCTTTTGTTCGCTACCCCTTTTCGCCAACGCTACCGTTCCCGTGGCTGATCCCACACC
>JBDHGR010000552.1:0-3235 GCA_039589815.1 Gemmatimonadota bacterium
TCAGGGGTTCTGTGCTGGACCGCGGCGATGGAGAACTGCCGCCGCGATCCCCGGGGCGGCTCCCAACGAAGGTCCCAGACGAACCGTTGGTGCCCCGGTCCGGTTCCCAATCTCTGTTCGGGACGAATCCAATAGGTGGGGTGCGGGAGCGAGGTCGTGTCGATCACCGCGGGTTCAGATTCGCTTGAAAAGGCCCTGAGCACATCTCCCGCTCCATCCACGATCTCGATGGACACCACCCTCACTGCCCGCGGAAGAAAAAAGTCCAGGACGGCGCCGTCGGGAGGGTTCTCCCCCGTGGGCTCCTCGGGTGGCAGCGGCGTGTCGGAGAACATGTTCCAGCGGACCCGGGTGGCAGGCTGCGGGTCGAAAAGGTACGGTCCGGTTGCTTCGGCCGCCGATGCCAGCTCTCTGAGCGGTGCGATGTTGTCGAGGATCCAAATGGATCGGCCGTGTGTGCCCACGACCAGGTCGTTGTCATGGACGACGAGGTCCCGCATGGACGAGGGGGGCAGGTTCAGCCGCAGAGGGTGCCACGACCCTCCGTCGTCCGCAGAGAAGTAGATGCTTCGCTCCGTACCGGCGAACAACAAACCCGGTTGTTTCGGATCCACCCGCACCACATTCACCGGGCCGTGGGCCGGGAGGCCGTCGGTGATAAGGGTCCACGAGCCACCCCCATCGTGGGTCCGGTAGATATACGGCATCATATCGTCCCGGCGGATGGCATTCACGGCGATGTACGCGGTCTCCGCATCGTGATGGGATGCGTCCACCTGGGAGACCTTGTCCCAAGCCCGGAGGCCTGGCGGCGTTACGTCGGTCCAGTTGGTACCGCCGTCCCGCGTGACGTGCATGAGTCCGTCGTCGGTGCCCGCCCAGATGGTGTTCACATCCAACGGTGAGCCGGCCACCGCGTAGATCACGCCAAGTGGGGGCATGGTGGTCAGGGCGGGTGTTCGGAAATCTCCGATGCTCTCTGGAACGTCGGGCTGAGGGTTGGACAGGTCCGGACTGATGATCTCCCACCCATCCCCGCCGTTGGTCGTTTTCCACAGCACGTTGGTGGCGAACATCAGGAAGCTGGGATCGGCGGGGTGGAAGAGGAGCGGCATGGTTCGCTTAATGCGGTATTGCCCCGACCTCAGAGCCTCGGGGGCGACGTTCTGGGTTTGGCCTGTCTTCCGGTTGTGCCTGACCACTCGGCCACCGTAGATGATGTCGGGGTCCAGCGGATCAGGGGCGATGTAGGCGTACTCGTCGGCCCCGACTCCGATCCAATCGCGGAATGAGATCTGTCCACCATTGCCTCGGCTGGCGATGCCGATGGCTCCCGACTCCTGCTGGCCACCGTACACCCAGTAGGGGAACTGGTTATCGGTGGAGACGTGGTAGAGCTGTGCGGTGGGCTGATTGTACCAACTGCTCCACGTCTTCCCCCCGTTTACCGTGATGGTTGCACCCTGGTCGGTGACGAACAGCATGATGTCGCCATCGTTCGGGTTGATCCAGATGCGATGGTAGTCGTCGCCACCGGGTGCACCCTTGATGGAGGTCCAGTTGGCGCCCCCATCCTCGGACCGGTAGGAGGCGATGTTGCCCACGTAGACCTTGTCCGGATCGTCTGGGTGCACGCGGATCTCTGCGAAGTCGCCTCCGCGGCCCCAGAGGCGTCGATCGCCGTGAATCCAGCGCCAGCTTTCCCCGGCGTCGTCTGATCGGTACACGCCACCGTCTCTGGATGCATCGACGGTTGCATACATACGCTGCGGATTGCTGGGCGAGATCCCGACGCCGATGCGACCGAGCCCCTGTCCTGGGCCAGGGAGTCCTTCCGTGATGTGCCGCCAGGTGGTCCCGCCGTCGGTGGACTTGTAGAGGCCGCTGTTTGGGCCGGAGAAACTCGCGTTTTCCCAGGGGCCTTCCCTATGCTCCCACAGGTCGGCGAAGAGCACATCGGGGTCGGTGGGATCGAACTCCACCTGGATGGCGCCGGTGTTGTGATCGATGTAGAGCACCTTTTCCCAGGTAGCCCCACCATCCGTTGACCGGAATACGCCACGCTCATCGTTGGGCCCATATGGATGGCCGAGTCCCGCGACGAAAACGATATCGGGATCGGTCGGATGCACGATGATGCGCCCCACCTGCTGAACGTCGTGGAGGCCCACGTGCTGCCAGCTCCCCCCGCCATCGGACGATCGGAAAATCCCGTCACCGACGCCCAGGTCTGGCCGATGCAGCCCCTCACCGGTCCCCACGTAGATGACGTTCGGATGAGACGGTGAAACGGCTATATCACCCACCGAACCCGTGGGGGCTTCATCGAAGATGGGATTCCAGGTTCGGCCGAAGTCGTCCGTCTTCCACACGCCACCGTTGTTGACCCCCACGAAGAAGACGTTGGGTTGGTCGGGAATCCCCACGCCGCCCACCGTGCGACTGGCGCGGAACGGGCCGATGAGCCGGTAGCGCAGCCCTTGGTACATCTCCGGAGCCATGGAGTCCTGGGCACAACCCTGATGTGTTAAGGCCGGTTGGCCGAGCGCGATCGCAACCAGAAGAGCGATCTGAATCGTCGTTCTCATGGGGTCTCAGTCCTCGAAGCGTGATGTCTGACGTGACCAAAAATGTCGTGGCGAAAGGAGCGGTTGGCAAACGACTCCGATTCGGGTACCCCTCGCACCGGTGAACGGGGCGCCGCATTATTGCCCAAACGCGATCCTCCCACGGGGAATGGGCCATGGCCGATCGGAGAAATGATTCCATCACCAGAAGACGAATCCTCAAAGTTGCCGGTGCAGGTTTCGCAGGCTTGAGCCTTTCCACCCTTCCCAGACCGCTCAGGGGAGGTGGATGGAAGGCGGGCGATGATCCGATCCGAGGAGAGGGACGGGACCCGAGCGCGTACTTCCCGCCGCCCGAGCAGGAAGGGGGGTGGCGGTTCGAGAATCCGTCCGAACTGGGAGTGGATGAAGCCCAGCTTCACGATGCCGTCCGATATCACGACGAGAATTATGTCACTACGAGCTATGGCGGCGCCCTGGTCATCATCTACCAGGGCCACATTATCGGCGAGAGTTATACCACCGGAACCGAGGGCGGGCCCCAACCGTGGACCCCTCAGACCTGCAATGACATGAAGTCCTCCACCAAATCGGTGTTCGGGACCGCGGTGGGAGTCTTCCTCGACGAATTCCGGGACCAGGTAAGTCTCGACACATATCTGGTGGGT
>JBDHGR010000553.1:0-3234 GCA_039589815.1 Gemmatimonadota bacterium
GCCGTGCTTGCCCCTCTATCCGTCACTGAAACGGGATCCCTGACGGAAGCCGTGGCCTTCGCCGGTGGCCAATTCTCCACCGACCAACCGGTGGACGGGACCTACCAGTTCAACTCCTGGCGATTGGGCTATCGGTACCGGCTCACAGATCGGGCCAACCTGAACGTTTGGGCTGGATTCACCGCCAAGCTTCGGGACGCGGAGGTGCGTCTCGAGCAGGGTGAAACCGTGGCGAAGGACACGGATCTGGGCTTCGTTCCACTCCTTCACCTGGCTGCGGCTTGGCAATTCGCCCCCAGGACCCGCCTGGAGTTCGACTTCGACGGGCTGGCGGGAGGACCAGGCCGAGCCTTCGATTCAGCGCTGAAGGTGACGTATGAACTGCACGACCGTATGAGAATCGGCGCTGGATACCGAACGCTGGAAGGCGGCGCCGATGTCGACTCGGTGTACAACTTCGCCTGGCTCCACTACGGGGTTGCCTCTGTCGCTCTATTCTTCTGATAGCCGACTTGGCACCACCTCACCGTCGGGCCGCGGCCGGGGACGTGAGATTGGAACGCTCTAAAAGCGCTGGGACCCGGCGGGCTGTGAGGGGCCTCCGCAGGTTCGAAACGGCGGTGGAAATCCCCCTTGCCGTTGAGGAGGTCTTCGAGTTCTTCTCGGACGCCGAGAACCTCGAGCGCATTACACCCCCCGAACTCCACTTCCGGATCCTCACGCCCCTGCCCCTCGAGATGGGGCGGGGAACCCTTATCGACTACCGGCTCAGACTCCAGGGCGTCCCATTCCGGTGGCGAACGGAGATCTCCGAGTGGGAACCGCCCCACACCTTCACGGACCGTCAACTGCGGGGACCCTATCACACCTGGGTTCATCACCACACCTTCAAGCCTACCGATGGGGGAACCCTCATGACCGATCAGGTGGACTATCGTCTGCCGCTCTGGCCTTTTGGGGAGTGGGCACATCCTCTGGTCGGCCGTAGGGTTCACCGAATCTTCGCCTTTCGAAGCGAGACCATTCGAAGAATTCTGTTATGACAAACGACACCAAAACCCGGATTCTCGTTCTGTTCGCCCACCCGGCTTTTCACAAATCCCGGGTGAACAGAGTATTGGTCCAGGCCGTCAGAGCCATGGAGGGAATCACCTTCCACGATCTTTATGAAGCCTACCCAGACTTCGGGATCGACGTGGCTAGAGAACAGGAGCTACTGGTCGCCCACGATGTGGTGGTTTTTCAGCACCCGTTCTTCTGGTACAGTACCCCTGCCATTCTGAAGGAGTGGCAAGACCTGGTTCTCCAGCACGACTGGGCATACGGGCACCGAGGTACGGCGTTGAGAGGGAAAACGCTGTTCAGCGTCATCACGACAGGGGGCAGTGAAGATGCCTACTGCTCCAAAGGGCAGAATCGCTTCACCGTGCGAGAACTCCTGGCCCCCGTCGAACAGACGGCCAGGCTCTGCGGGATGGAATTCTTGCCCCCCTTCGTAGCCCACGGTACTCACGGGATGAGCCAGGAGGAGATGTCCCTTCACGCCCGGGACTACGTTCTCCTCTTCGACGCGATTCGGAAGGGCACTCTGGACTTCCAGAGGGCTCGAACCGTCCAACGCCTGAACAAAGACCTCCAAGGGCTGATGAGGGATTAGGTAGGGTCATGCACGGACAAGGGTTCTTCTTCCAGGCCTTCGTTTATCTGACGGCAGCTGTTATCGCCGTCCCAATTGCCAAGCGGCTGGGTTTGGGGTCGGTACTGGGGTACCTCATTGCCGGCATGGTCATCGGGCCCTTCGGGCTCAGCCTGATCGGGGAGGAGGGAAAGGACGTCCTGGAGTTCGCCGAGTTCGGTGTGGTAATGATGCTGTTCTTGATCGGCCTAGAACTTCAGCCTGCCCTCCTCTGGAGGCTCCGGAAGCCCATCCTGGGCACCGGCGGACTTCAGGTCGGCGCGACTGCGACGGCTATCACGCTTATTGCGGTGGCGACGGGGCTGTCCTGGCAAGCCGGCTTGGTGGTGGGCCTGACCCTCTCCCTTTCGTCCACCGCCATCGTCCTCCAAACCCTCTCTGAGAGAGGTCTCATGAGGTCCGAGGGAGGCCAAACGGCCTTCTCTGTCCTCCTGTTCCAGGATGTGGCCTTCGTACCCATGCTTGCTGTCTTTCCACTTCTTGCCGCCGGTATAACCAATCTCGGCTCGGGCATGGAACAGGGGGCAACGGACCTGGCCGGGTCAACGGGGGCGGTTGTGGACGCGGGAGAGGCGGCTAGCCATGCTGCAACGTGGACCGAAGGCCTTTCTGCTGGATCTCAGACGCTCCTGGTCCTCGCTGCGGTGGCCATCATCGTTCTCATGGGCCGGTACCTGGTTCGACCTGCCTTCCGGATCATCGCCGGCACCAATCTTCGAGAACTGTTTACCGCCGCAGCTCTCCTTCTCGTCATCGCCATTGCTCTCCTCATGACGCTGGTGGGGCTGAGTCCGGCTTTGGGGGCTTTCCTCGGTGGGGTGGTCCTGGCCAACAGCGAATACCGACACGAGCTGGAGGGAGATCTGGAGCCTTTCAAGGGCCTTCTCCTGGCAGTCTTTTTCATTGCCGTGGGCGCGTCCGTGGACTTCGGGTTGATTGGCAGGGATCCGGCCATGGTCGCACTCCTGGTCGGGGGTCTCATCCTCTTGAAAGCGCTGGTTCTTTTCCTTCTCGGCCGGGTCTTCGGGATGGGGCTGGACCAGAATCTCCTTTTCACCTTTTCCCTGGCCCAAGGGGGAGAGTTCGGGTTTGTCCTCTTCTCTTTTGCAGGGCAGCTCGAGGTTCTCTCGCCGGAGACTACCAGTCTGCTCATCGCCGTCGTGGCGACGACCATGGCCCTCACTCCGGTCTTGATGGTCCTGAACGAGCGAGTCTTCCTGCCCAGGATCGGCACCAGAGAAGTCGAGGAAACCCCGGCCGATACCATCGACGAAGTAGGAGAAGTGATTGTGGTTGGGTTCGGGCGCGTGGGGAGCGTCACCGGTCGTTTCCTCAGGGCTAACGGGGTGAAGCCCACCGTCCTCGAACACGACTCGGACCGGGTCGAAACCCTTCGGACCCTGGGGCTAAAGGTGTTCTATGGGGATGGGTCCCGGCACGACCTCTTGAGGGCTGCCGGGGCGGAAGAGGCCAAACTCCTGATTCTGGCCATCGATGAACAGGACAAGATCCGAAAGGTGTTGGATGCAGTGGAGACC
>JBDHGR010000554.1:0-3229 GCA_039589815.1 Gemmatimonadota bacterium
TCGCCACTCAAAGGTCACCTCCAGTTCTGATTTCGAAGTGACCTAGGGATAGCCCGAGACTTCTCTGGCCGAAAGTGGCAATCGTGGGGGAGCCCGCCACCCGGGCTCCCCCACTCGCTTCAAGGCCTCAGGATGAGGCGGAGGGCCGAACGTTCTGGTTGAAACGGAAGAGGTTCTCCGGGTCATACCTGTCCTTCAGGGCCACCAACCTCTGGTAGCTCTCACCATAGGCCGATTCAACCCGGCCCCCCTCCTCCTCGGTCATGAAGTTCACATAAACTCCCCCGGTGGCGAAGGGTGTGGTGGCCTGGAAAAGATCCCGGCACCAGGCGATGCACTTCTCGTCGTCACCCGCATCCTGCCACCGCCCGTGTACGTTCATGATGAACTCCGCATCCCGGTGCCTGTACGCCGTGGCATCGGCCGGAACCCGGTTGGTCGCCCCGCCCATCTGAGCGAAAAAAACCTCACAGCTATCACTGGGCAACGTCTCCACGAAAGGAAGGGAGGCCTCCAGCAAGCCGTCGCTCATCTCGAGGAAGTCATGGGATTTCCAGTAGTTCCGCTCGCCCGGTGTGAGGAGCGGGTCGAAAGCCGCCTGAAAGTCGGTGAACTTGTGTGGGCTTATCACGTCGGCAATGGGGTTCCCGAACTCCCTCAGGGGTCTTAATGCCCCCTCGCCATCGGCCATATCCCCGGTGTAAAAGGCCGCCAGGATGACGACTTCGGTTCCATGGACTTCTTCCGGCAGGAAAGGAAGGGGCGGCGCCTTCCGCATCACCACCCACACCGTGACCTCGTCCGGCGCCTGGGCCGCAAACTCACGGTAGTACCTGAGGACCGGCCCCGCTTCAGAAAAGGGATGGACGATGAGACCCGAGAGGACGTCGGGCCCCAGCGGATGGAGTTGGAACTCGAAAGAGGTGACAATTCCGAAATTCCCGCCGCCGCCACGAATCCCCCAGAACAGGTCCGGATTCTCCCCGGCACTGACCGTCAGGACTTCACCTTGAGCCGTCACCAGTTCGGCTGAGATGAGGTTGTCTGCAGTCAGCCCGTGTTTCCTGCTCAACCACCCAAAGCCTCCTCCCAACGTGAGGCCGGCGATACCGGTGGTAGAGTTGATTCCCACCGGAGTGGCCAGGCCATACTCCTGGGTGGCCGCATCGAGCTCCCCCAGCGTGACACCCGGCTCCACAAAGGCTTTTTGCCCCTCAGCATCAACAGAAACCGACTTCATCTTCCGAAGGGAGATCATGAAGCCACTGTCACATGCGGCGTTCCCTGCGATGTTGTGCCCAGCTCCTCCCACCGAGACCAGGAGCCCGTGCTGTCTGGCGAACCCTACCGATCGCACCACGTCCTGAGTGTTGGCACACTCCACGATGAGCCCGGGCCTCCGGTCCGCCATGGCGTTCCAGAGCGTCCTCGCTTCGTCGTACCCCGGGGAGTCCGGGCCCATCAAGCTCCCTGCCAAACCACCGGCCAGGGCATCAAAGTCGGCCTGACCGATGGAGGTTGTGCCTCCGGTCAGGGTTTTCACGGCAAAGTCGGGCATTGGTTCTCCTTTGGGGCGGATCGGCCACGGTTCTTCACAGCATTTCTCCAGACCCGGGCCGTGGGGACCGGGGTAAAGGAAAGGGCTGCCATTCGGCAGGTTGTCCGATATGCTGTGGATTTGGAAACCTTCAACTAACAAAAAATCTCCTTCCAACGCAAGAGTTCTCTTCACAGGACCCGTCGAAAGGGCCGGAAGGGGCGCTTTGCGGAGGCCCGCATTGCGGTGAATCCATTAGTGTAAAAAATATACGGTTGCGAAATATCCGATACCGAATTACCTTGTCTTCTACTTTCGAATCTGAGAAACGAGTCCAATGCCAGAACCACTCCGTATCGTATCCCCTGTGCACAAGGCGATGCGCCAGTTGGAGGAGTACATGCTCGGTGCGTCCCGAGCGCTGGGGGTGGAGCCCCAAGAAGGCCATCTGTTGTCCTACACGACCCTGTATGGCCCCTGTCCACCATCGGACTTGGTGCGAGTGTTCGGTTACAAGCCGTCCACCCTGACGGGGACGTTGGATCGGTTGGCCCAAGCCGGGTTTCTCGTGCGTGAGTCCAACATCGAAGACCGTAGGTCGGTCCTCATCCGTGTCACACCGGAGGGCGACGCCGTAGCCACCGAGCTGAGGGCGCGGTTGGAAAGGTTCGAAGCGGAGGTAACCGGCCGGGTGGAGATACGGGACATGGCCGGGTTCGAGGCGGTGATGAGCGCAGTGGGGGATATCACCCAGGTCAACCTGAAGGCGGAAGCCCGGGAGGGATCATGAATGTCAAAGACGCACTGAGAACCCAGTATCACTTCTTCTACCTCACCACAACGGGCAATTTAGACGGGATCAACTCGGAGGACTCTCTGGTTCAGCCGAGTCCCGGCGGGAATTGCATGAATTGGATTCTCGGGCACCTGGTGGGGGCACACAACGTTGTGATGGGCCTGGTAAACGAGGCGGGCGTATGGGAGAGCGATGAGCTCGCCAGGGCAGGCGATAAGCCCATCACCTCGTTGGATGGGGCAATCGACTGGGAAACGATGGTTACGAAGTTATTGGGTTCCGAGGAGCGGTTCATGGCCAGCCTCGATGCCCTCACCGAGGAGCAACTCGACGACGAAGGTTTTACCGATCCATTCGGAAACAGCGTGACGCGCGGCGAGCTGCTCAACCTCATGTCTGTCCACCAGAATTACCACGCTGGCCAGCTGGGCCTATCCAGACGTTTGGCAGGGCATCCCGGCGCAATTCGACCGCCCAGTGCCGAGGAGGTCGTAGGATGAGACGGGTCATAGTTCAGTACCGAGTGAAGGCCGACCGGGCAGACGAGAATGCCGCTTATGTGGAAAAGGTGTTCGAGTCCTTGGCCGCTTCGGCTCCGAAAGGACTGCGGTATGCAACGTTTCGGGCCGAAGACGGAGTGTCCTTCACCCACATCGCGTCCATTGAAACCGCGGACGGTTCCAACCCGCTTTCAGCAGCAGCGGCGTTCAAGGAATTCCAGGCCGAGATCAAGGACCGTTGCGAAGTTCCGCCTGAAGCGACTACCGTGGACCTGGTCGGTAGCTATCGGGTGTTCGATTGAGAGGAGGCCGGGACCTTCGATCCCAGGCCCCCTGACCAGGAGGTCGGAAAGAATGAGAATACTACTAGGGTTGTTGTTGCTGGGGTTCCCCCTC
>JBDHGR010000555.1:0-3226 GCA_039589815.1 Gemmatimonadota bacterium
GCGACAATGCCGACGCGACGGAAACCGAAGCGCCCCCAGTCGAAGCGGTGGAAGCTGAGGCACCGGAGAATCTCCAGATCGTTCAGGTGAGGGTAGAAGGGGACGCATACCTCTTTTCACCCGTCAGCGTCCAGGTAGGGAATCCGGTGCGACTGGTTTTCGATCCTGCCGGGCTGCCTGGTTGCAGCAAGGATGTGGCTATTCCCGACTTCGAGATCGCAAAAGTGATCTCAGCCGAGGATGCGACCATCGACTTCACCCCCGAAGCTCAGGGGCCCGTCGCCATCGCCTGCTCGATGAACATGTACCGGGGGACACTCCTGGTCGAGTAGGCCCGTCTGAAGGGAACGGCGAGTGACCATCCGCACCCGCACCTTTGGATCCCCGCTTGGCACCATGGTGGGTGGCGCTACGGAGCGGGGAATCTGCCTGTGCGAGTTCGCGAACCGGGGCGGGGAGGAACGCATCATAGCCCGCCTGGTGAAGCGTCACGGAGCCGAGGTACTACCCCCCGGCGACTGGCGCCCTGAGCTCCACGGCCCACTGCCCGAAGCGGACCACCTCGACCGCCTCGAGACCCAACTAGGTGAGTACTTCACGGGCCACCGGCGAGTTTTCGATGTGTCACGGGATCGGGGTGGCACACCCTGGCCAAAGAGGGTCTGGTCAGGTCTCCTGGAGATCCCCTACGGCGCTACCCGAGGCTACGGGGAACTCGCAGCAGCCCTTGGAAAACCCGGCGCCAGCAGGGCCGTGGGTAGGGCGAACGGCGAAAACCATGTATCCATCGTGGTGCCCTGCCACCGGGTCATCCAGGCCGACGGTGGATTGCGTGGATACGGCGGCGGACTTCACCGCAAGCGTTGGCTGCTGGAGCTGGAGGCGGGCACGGAGCAACTCTCCTTCTGAAGGCAGCACCGGATCTCTTCCCGATTCACTCCGATCGCAGCGCCTCCACCGGATCCACCCGGGAAGCCCGCCGAGCCGGGATCCAGATCGCAAAAAGCGCCACGAAACCGAGCAACAGAGCCGTCCCTGCGAAGGTCATCGGGTCAGTAGCAGAAACACCGTATAGAAGTGAGGCCAGAACCCGACTCAGACCCACCGCCCCGAGAAGGCCCACCACCAGGCCGATACCGGTGAGCGTCATCCCCTGGCCGACAACGGAGCGCAGGACCACCTCGGCCGGAGCACCAAGAGCCATCCGCACGCCGATCTCCTGTGTCCGTCGGCTCACGATGTAGGAGATAACTCCGTAGATTCCCACTGTGCCCAGGAGTAGTGCAATCCCAGCGGCGATCCCCAGGAGCAGCACCGTGAAGGACGTCGCGGCCATGGATTGTTCCACCACCGCTTCGACGGTTCTAGGATTGATCATGGGGAGGCGAGGATCCGCAGCCCGGAGCGCATTACGCGCCCCGGCAATGGCCTCCAGGGGATCCCCAGGAGTTCGAACCACCACGTCCATAGATAGAGCTCGGTCAGGATCCTCGGCGTTGCCGCTCAGGACGGGGAAGTACGCCAGCGTCAACGGCTCATCCTGGACGTCGTCGAAGCGCACATTCCCCGCAACGCCCACCACTTCCCAGACGTTCTCGCTTCCCTGGCTCCGAATCTGGCGCCCTACCGCACCCTCGCTGGGCCAGAAGGTCCTGGCCAGGGTTTCAGAGATCACCACACCACGATACTGTGTGGCCTGGTCGTCCCACTCGGGTGCCCGGCCCTCCAGGATGGGAATGTTCATAGCCTCCAGGTATCCCGGCGTGATGCTTCGCCGCTCCACGATGGGCCCCAACTCACCTTCAGGCATCGGGTTGTCCACAGGTTCCAGAGGCCCTGCGCTCTTCGCGTCGCTGAGCGGTAGTCCATCGATCATGCCCACTCCTTGGACTCCGGGCATGGATGCCAAACGGTCACTGAGATCACGGTGAAACCCAAGGGTCTGATCGGCGTCTGTGTACTCAGCGCCAGGGAGGGCGATGCGGAACGTCATCAAACCTGCTGCGTCGAAACCCGGATCGACGTCTCTAAGAGCCCTGAAGCTCCGGAACATCAGGCCTGAGCCCACCAACAACATGAGAGCCAACGCAACCTGGGCCACGGCCAGGGCGCTTCGGGCTCGATGTCGCTCCCGTCCGGAGGTGGAGGCCCTGCCCCCATCCTTCAGGGCATTCGCCAACTGGGTGCGGCTGTAACCGAAGACGGGGAAGATACCGAAAAAGAGCCCCGCCACCACGGAGATCATTGCGGTGAATACCAGCACACTGCCGTCGATCCCTATGTCGAAGATCGCGGGCAGATCAGCCGGCGCCAGTGCCAGGAGACCCTTTACGCCGAAACTGGCCAGGACCACACCGAGAAGGCCGGCGCCGGCCGCCAGAGTCACAGACTCGGTCAGGTACTGCCGCATCACGTCGGCCCGGCTGGCTCCCAGCGCAGTCCGAAGAGCTTGCTCACGTTGGCGGGACTCGGCCCGGACCAGAAACAGGTTTGCGACATTGGCGCAGGCTATGAGCAGCACAAAACCCACTGTGCCCAGGAGCACCCAGAGGACTTGGCGCACGTCCTGGACGAAGACGTCCTTGAGGGGTTTCACGTCGGCTGCAAGGCCGGTTTGTTCCAAAACCTCCGGGCCCAGTTCGTCCGGGTGGGCCTCGGAGAACCGCAAGAGCAGGTCCTGCATCTCGGCCTGGGCAGTAGTGATTGTCTGGCCTTCAGCGAGTCTGGCAGCCCCAATCAGCCCCAGGGATCCTGCATCTGCGGCGCCGGCATCGATCACCATCGGTACCCAAAGATCCTCGTCGGACAGCAAGAAACCTTCGGGCATGACTCCGATCACACGCCGCTGTACCCCATCCATCTCGACGATGCGATCCAACACATCGGGATCCTTCCCGAAGGTCCCGGCCCAAAGCGGGTACCCGAGGATGGCAACAGGTTCGGCTCCTGATCTGTCCTCACCCGCCGCAAAAGACCTTCCTATGAAGGGCTGAACCCCCAGAACATCGAAATACTCCTGGGTGACCTGACTTGCCGTCAACTGCTGCGGGTCCCCGTCGGTGATGAGGTTCACATTTTCGTCACTGAAGACGGCAAAAGACTCAACGGCCTGTGCGTTCTCGAGATAGTGCAGGTACATGGCTTGGGAATGTGGAATCACCGGAACCTTCACGCCCAACCCAGGAGCCTCATGGTTATAACTGATCAGGCGACCGGCCTCCGGAAA
>JBDHGR010000556.1:0-3225 GCA_039589815.1 Gemmatimonadota bacterium
GTGGTCCGCCTGAAGGATGGCAGCTACATGGCCCTCTTTCACGATGATGGAAGGTTTTTGCGCAACGCAGGGGAGCCTAAGCGGTTTCAGGTCTTCAAGACTTTGTCCAGGGACGGTGGATTGACCTGGGGTAGTCCCGAGGTGGTGACAGAGCATCCCGAAGCCCACCTGTGTGAACCGGGGGCTGTTCGGTCTCCCGACGGAGGAACCATTGCTCTGCTGCTCCGGGAGAACAGTCGCGCCTTCAACTCGTTTGTGGTCTTTTCCACCGACGAGGGGAGAAGTTGGACCGAACCTCGAGAAATCCCGTCGGCCCTGACCGGAGATCGACATACGGCAAAGTATGCTCCGGATGGGCGTCTTTTCATCAGCTTCAGAGATATGGCCGAAGGGAGCTCCACCAAGGGAGACTGGGTGGGTTGGGTGGGGACCTTTGAGGATGTCCTCAATGGGAGGGAAGGACAGTATCGGGTCCGCCTGATGGATAACAAAAACCCATGGGACGCCGCCTATCCTGGTGTGGAGGTTCTTCCCGATGGCACCTTTGTGGTGACGACCTACGGCCATTGGGAGGAGGGGGAGGAGCCCTTCGTGGTCAGCGTGCGGTTCACGCTAACCGAGTTGGATTCACGTCTGGAAGGATAATCCCAGGCCCGCCCGAGTCACCGCTCTATCCTGTTGCGGCCACGAGTCTCACGTGACCCAGATGGTGTCTGCCGTGCCAGGCATACAGCTGGACGGTAGTGTTGAGACTGACCTCCCCCAACTCCGGGTGCCGGTACGTTCTGTCGAAGTCCTCATCTGACAAGGACCGAAGGAAAAAGACCCATCGGGTGTGAAGGGCTTCCAGGAGGAGGAGTGAGGCTTCCACGGGACCGGATCGAGAGTCGGCCGTTTCCCCCCAAACGGCTTGCTCGTAGGTCCTGATGGTTGGGACGTCCTCCGTCATCGCCAGCTTGAACCGCACATACCCCTGCAGGTGACTGTCGGGCACGTGATGGACCACCTGCCGAGCTGTCCAACCACCTTTCCGGTACCGGGTGTCCAGCCGGGCCTCTGAAAGTTGATCCACCGCCATCCGGAAATCCGCAGGGAAACGGTCAATCTCATCGATGAATCCCAGCCTCTCTTTGGCGGTAAGGCTGGACCTGGGCCGGAAGGGGCCGACGGGAAAACGTAGAGCCTCCAAGTCGTTCATGGCGTCAAGATCCGGTTCGGTGTAGGGACGGGTAGGGAAGTGATCAAACAGAGGGTCGGTCCGGGACCCCATCCATGGCTCTTTTCGCCGCGGCAGCTAGCTCGACAATGGTAAAGGGCTTCTCCAGAAAAACCATGTGCTCCTGTATCCCGTGGCGGAGAATGGGATCCTCGCCGATTCGCCCCGAGATGAATATCACTGCCAGATTCGGGTACTCTTCCTGAAGCCGAAACGCCAACTCACCTCCCCACCCGTCGCCCAGGAAGATGTCCGTAACCAGAAGGTCGATGGAATCGGCCCGTTCCGCGGCGCGCTCGGCTTCGTTTCTCGACTGTGCGGCCCACACCTCGAATCCCTCCGACTGAAGACATCGGACGACCAGCCGAAGGACCTGCGGTTCGTCATCTACGGCGAGGGCAACAGGGCGCATCCCACTCCACCTCCTGGCATCAGGATAGTTCGAGCCGACCGTTCCTTCGACCTGGGTCCTCTTAACATGTTCTTGATCCCACACGTTTGTCGAGCTTCCCGGTGTAGTCCCGTTGGAGGGAAAGCTTGCTTTCTTACCCCCGAGGATGTGTCTTGGATTCGAATTCGCTAGGAGGGCTTTGTGGAAGGTCAGGAGCTCGATCAACAAATCCGCTGGTTGGTTTACCGACATTTTGTCCAAACGGGCTCAGTGGGGCGTTCTGGGGGGTTTGAGATTCGGCTTGGTCATCTGGCTCGATTCATAGAGGGCGAAGAGGAGGCTGTCAGTGAGTGCTGATCACCTGTCGAGGATTCTCCTCGGGACCTTCGTTACCATCCTAGTCCTGGTTGCGTTGGTCATTATCTCGAAGGCGGTTCGCAACACATTCTTCCCGAGTGAGAATCAGGAGGGACGGAGTGAGGCCATGACGGAGCTTCTCCTGCTTCAAGCCCGGCTGGAGGAGAAAGTGGCTAAGGACGCCGCCGCGGGAGCGGGGGCCGAAGGGGAAACGGTAACTGGGGGGCAAGGAGTTGAGGGTGATACCGAGGCGCTCCCATGAGGGTCTCCAACCACCACCATCGTCGTCTTGAATACTCACCGGCGGCTGTTGGGGAGCGGTTGGATGCTTTGTCCTCCCGTGGGGATGAGCTCTGGCCCCACGAGCGCTGGCCTCGCATGGTCCTCGACAAGCCGCTTGGGGTCGGTGCGAGAGGGGGGCACGGACCCATCCGATATTATGTGGAGGAATTCGACCCAGGGCGCCGGGTTGTGTTCCGGTTCACCAGCCCGCCGGGGTTCCACGGGACACATGGATTCCAGGTGGAGGCCTCCGGGGTCGGTTGCGAGCTCCACCATACCCTCGATATGAGAGTATCCGGATCGGCCCTGGTCACCTGGCCGTTCGTCTTACGCCCCCTCCACGATTCGCTGTTGGAGGATGCCCTGGATAAGGTGGAGGCCAACCTGAGCGACCAGGCGTGGATCAGGCGGGAATTGCCTCCGTTCGTGAAGGTTTTGAGGAAGATGTTGGCCCGGAGCCGGAGAAAGACTGCGTGAACACTTCCCGAATGACCCAACTACCTGGCTTTGTTCTGGCTCTGTTCGTTCTGGCCCCATCGTTGGGTTGGGCGCAGGGGCTCCCGCCGAATGATGCGGTGGAGAGGATCATGTCTGACCGAGTGGCCCTCGGTCGGAACCCGGGGATCGTGGTTGGGCTCCTGGATCGCGAAGGGATGAGGGTGGTGGCAGCCGGGGTCTCAGGGCGGGAAGGGGTAGGTTTGAACGGGACTACGGTCTTCGAGATCGGCTCCGTCACCAAGGTCTTCACGGCCGCGCTTCTGGAGGATATGGTGGGCCATGGTGAGGTCAGGTTCGACGATCCGGTGGCCGATCTCCTCCCGAGGCACGTTGACGTTCCTTCCGAGGCCGGACGGGAGATCACCCTCCTGGATCTGGCCACCCATCGGTCGGGACTGCCGCGCATGCCTCTCAACTTCCTCCCTGCGGACATACGGAACCCTTTTGCCGACTACACGGTGGAGCAGATGTACACCTTCTT
>JBDHGR010000557.1:0-3210 GCA_039589815.1 Gemmatimonadota bacterium
CCGAAGTCGCCGATGGGTTCCAAAGGTGTCCAACTTTCGCCGTCATCCGCTGAAAGGGCCCTCCGAATGGGGTAAAGGCCCGAGAACAGTATCAGTCGGCGCACCCCCGTCGGATCCTCCATCCGGAAAAGGGTGGGCACCTCCTGGGATGTGGACCAGTTCTCAGGTACCGGAATCCGTGGAGACCAGGTAAAGCCGCCGTCCGGACTCCTCTTCATGACGATGGGCCCGCGCCCGTGGCCCTGGGGATAGACGACCAGGATACCCCGTTGGTCCTCCAGGAGCACGGTCGATGGATGACCCAGGTACTGACCTGGCTCCCGGTCCACCACCACCTGTCGATGGGTTTCGGCGGCCAGGTCGATTGTGGGGATCGAGAAGGCATGGGCCTGCCCCTCTCCGGACTTGATCAGGAGAAGGAGCGAGAAACCGCCGGCCCAAGCCCCTCGGAGGAAAGGGGATCCCTTCATCTCGACCCTTTCAGTTTCCGATCTGTCATCTTCAATCCACCCCCACCGTCGGGCTCCGCCGTTCCATCAGAAGCACGTCTCGCCATACCCCGCCCATCTTTCCAAGGCGTTCCCGGGTTCCGAGGACCCGAAAGCCACATTTCTCGTGGATCCGGACACTGCTCTCATTTTCGGGGAATATCCCGGCTTGAAGGGTCCACAACCCCTCCTCCTCCGAGGCCCTCACCAGCTCCTTTAGGAGAAGCGTTCCGACCCCCCTCCCATGGGCATCGGTGGCAACGTACACACTCACTTCCGCCACACCACCGTAGACACACCGATCCGAGGCAGGCCACAACGCAGCCCACCCGAGCACGGCCCCGCCCTCCTCGGCCACCAGCCGACAGGGCTGAAGATGTTTGGCATCCCAGTCCACCCACTCGGGGGCTGTGGTCTCGAACGTGGCGTGCCCAGTGGCGATTCCCTCTTCGTAGATCTCCCGGACTCGGAGCCAATCCGAGAGTTCAAGGGCGCGAATCCTAGGTTCCCTCACGCTTGCCTCCTTTCCACCCATGAGGTTCCCTCTTCCGGTGCGGGGAGGGAAAAGAACCCAGACTTCCCCCCACCCCAACAAACAACATACACCCCACTCTGCTACAGGGGGTGTGGTTTGAAAAGGCAAGGGGCACCAGTGACAGCCTCTTCCATGGCCTCGGAGGAAGGTCTGAGTCTCCGAAGATGAAGCGCACTCTCTTTGATCTTCCTCGCCCGGTTTGCTGGATGCGAGCAGGATCCCACCTACCCTCAGGAAGAGCTGCCTCCGGAGGAGAGGACGCCCCGTTCATCACTTTTATCACGACAGGGTGATGCTTGAGGTGGGCATGTACGTGCGGTACCGGGAATAGGCAGGCTGATCCTACATTTCAAGGTTTCTCCTACTCCACTCTCAACGCTTCCAGAGGATCTACGCCACTGGCCCGTCGAGCCGGCAAGAATGCAGCGATGAGGGCCACGAAACTGATACCCAAGGCCACCACGATGAAGGTGAGTGGGTCCGTTGGGCTTACGTCATGAAGGAAACCCGAGAGGGTTCGGGTCGCGGCAAAGGCCCCCGAAAGCCCCAGCAAAACGCCTAATCCCGTCAGAACGAGGCTCTGTCGAAGGACCATCCGGACCACACCGCCCCTTCCCGCACCCAGCGCCCGCCTTATCCCGATCTCCCCTGCCCTCAATGCTACTCCGTAGGACATGACGCCGTAGATCCCAATGGCCCCCAGGATGAGCGCCACGGCGGCAAAGACGGACAGGACGCTCATCAGGAACCTCGGTCGGGCTACCGCCTGGTCCATGACCTCGTCCATGGTAAAGTTGCCGGCGATGGCCAAGCCCGGATCCAACCCACGCACGATCTCCCTAATCGCAGGTATCACACCGGCCGCATCCCCGGTGGTTCGAACCGTCAAATAGGTGGAAAGGGTCAGGAAGGAGAATTCGACGGCGGTGCCATTATGGGAATGGTAGAAATGGGGCCAAACCTCCCCGGGTCCATCGAAGGTCACGTTTCCCACGACGCCCACGACAGTGCCCCATGGTGCCTCCTAGCTCCCGAACCGTACCCGCTGGCCGATGGGATCTTCATTGGGCCACCACCTCAGCGCCGCCGCTTCGTCGATGACCACCGCCATCGGTGCATCCGCCTGATGGTCCCCGGGCTCAAGAAGACGTCCTCGAACCAGAGGAAGCTCAAGGGTCTCGAAGTAACCCTCCCCCACGGTCACGGGGCTGGCTACACAGCAAAGTGGGGCCGAAGCCGCAACAGGTCTGCCTTCGATATGGAAACGCCCGTTCTGATCCCTCCATCGTAGGGGTGGCCGAGAGAGGAGGGTTGCGTGGGTCACGTTGGGCAGACCCCGAGCACCATCCAGAAGCTGATCGAAAAAAACCACAGCCTCCTGAGGCTCATATTCGGCAGCAGGCAGGGTGAACCGAGCAAACCGAAGGTTCTCTGTTTCGAATCCGGGATCTTCGGCCAGGAGCTTTTGGAAACTCCGGATCATGAGGCCGGCGCCCACCACCAGGAGCGCCCCGAATGCAACCTCGGCAACCACGATTCCCTGGCGAAACCGGATCTTGCCCCGATCTACGGTGGTCCTGGCCCCCACAGTTCGAAGGGTGTCAGCCGGGTTGGGCTTCGCCTCCCGAAAAGCCGGCATCATTCCGAAAAGCAGAGTAGTGACCAGGATCACGGCTCCGTTGAATGCCAGCACACTGGCGTCCAGGCCGATCTCCTCCACCCGGGAATCGTTCCGGCCTCGAGGCCCAGCAGCCCTTTCACACCGACCCACGCCAGGAAGAGGCCTAGGCCCCCGCCCACGGTCGCCAGAATGAAACTCTCCGTGAGCACCTGCTGGAGTAGACGCCCCCGCCCGGCCCCGAGGGCGCTTCGAACAGCCACTTCTCGTCGTCGGCTCTCGGCCCGGGCCAGCAGCAGGCTGGCCACGTTGGCACAGGCGATGAGCAGAACCAGCCCTACCGAACCAAGAAGAAGGACGAGGGCTGGCCTCACGTCACCCACCGCCTCTTCCAGAAGGGGTTTGGCTTGCAGTCCGTGTCCGATGTGGTGATCCGGATAGGCGATGGCCCACTGCTCCATCATGCGCCCCATCTCGGTCTGGGCCTGCTCAAGTGTCGCCCCGGGCGCGAGACGGCCGATCATTTCGAACCAGTGCCCTCCTCTCCAGGTACGTGCCGGATCCAGAGG
>JBDHGR010000558.1:0-3194 GCA_039589815.1 Gemmatimonadota bacterium
ACCGTGTGGGACGGCCGGCGGTTCATTGCACACGCTCCTATCCGAGTTTGTGTGCCCTTCCCACGTCAACCCGACGGTAGCGCGCCTCCTCCCTCCTCCTCCACACCATCCTCTACCGTCGCTACCAACTCGTTCATGAGTTTGGTGAGTTTCCGCATCCGGTTGTGTACCGAATGGCGGAAGATTCCTCTGGCCAGGGCCCAGGTGCCGCCCAAGGCGACAAAGGGGAAGAGCGTGGCGAAAAGAGCGGATCCGAGGGCTCCGAGCCCGACTCCGAAACCCACGCCGAACCCGACACCCGTTCCGCCTCCGCCGACGATCCCGCCAAAAAGAGCCCCGGCCATATTCCCGTATCTCTCTTCGACACTGATTCGGGTTTCTCCCCGTCCTACGCTCACCGATACCTGCAGCGCTCTCGTCTTGGAGGCATCCTCCGACTGCCAGGTCAGGGTTTTTCCCATAAGGGAAGGATGGCCCATTCCGTCCGCGGCTCTTTGGAGATATGGAACCAGGCGCTCGAGGGTAGCCTGAGTCGCCTCACCCCGGACCACTCGCTCCAACTCGAACGCAGTCGGAGCACCCAGGAATACAGACGACTGCGGAGCTAGGACGGTAATCCCGCTAGAGGTCGAATCGAGTTCATGAGCCGCTTGCTGGATGAGGGCCGGATTGATCCCCGCCTCGGACGCGATAGACTCGATCTCTTCCAGGGTGGGGCCTTCCACGGGTGCCGGCAGGGCCGGCTTTTCGTTTTCGAGCTCAGCGGCCCGCTTCAGGAGGCGCTGAATCTCAGCATCCGTGTAACGCCGGGATGATCCAGGGTTCGAGGTCATAGTGGAATGAACGTACCCAGAGCCTCATGGACTGTCGAGATCGGAAGCACCACCGCAGCTCACCGCTTCGGGAGCACCACCGGCCCGACACCCAACTCCCTCACTTTGGCATTGAATGCCGCCAAGTCCGTGTCCAGGATGGCCTGGAGGCCACCCCGGAGCATGGCCAATTCCTCCTCCAATTCACTCACCCGGGCTCGCTCCTGAGCGGTGGGAGGTCCATAGGCAGGGGCCAACATCCCGTAGACATACCCGAACTGGTTCACGAGCTGGGGCGGGAAGTTGATCATATCCTGTCCCGATTCGGCCTTGGTTTGGAAGAGCTCTACCTCGATGAGTTCCAGTTGGGCCGAAAGAGAGTCGGCCATGACCTTCAGCTCGTCCCCGAACCCACCTTTCTCCGCCCGCTCACCGAGGGACTTGGCTTGTTCACGAATCGCCTGAATGGTTTCGATGGCTGCGTACCCCTCCTCCATCCTCCGACGGATCCGGGATCCCAGCTCTTGCTGTTCCTGGAGTTGAGAGTCGGTGACATGGCCGAGGCGGGGGTCTTTTTGAATCAGAAGGGTTTGAGTCTCGCTCCATTCCCCAACCGTCAGGGTAACCTGGTACTCACCAGGCACCACGGTTGGCCCGCCGTTATACCCCATGTAGTTGAGGACCCCGTCGGGTAGTTCCAGGCCCGGATAGGTCAGATTCCAGACAAACACGTTCATCCCAGCTTCTGCTGGCACCTTCGGATCGTCGTCGTTCCCCGGCTTCCGATAAAAGCTCCTGATCTCCTCACCCTGGGAGTCGGAAAAAGTGAGGGCGACCTCCGCATCCTTCTCCGGTTCTTCCGCCAGATAGTACCGGATCACCGCCCCGTTGGGGGGATCCTGCATCGCCCGATCACCGCCCCGGCCAGCCCGCTGGAGGCGGTAGGTGAGACCGGGCTGATAGAGCATGGCGGGCGCTTCGTTAAAGGCCTCCCGTAGCGATGTTTCGCCTGCGCTCCGCTCGGCGGTCTCCCGAGTCGGCCCCCCGGCACCGTCCCTCCCTCGGTCGCTCGGCTCCGCGGAAACGCCTAGCCCATGCGCCAACTGATGCAACGGCGTCAGGTCGTCCATGATCCAGAGGGACCGGCCGTGGGTGGCCACCACCAGATCCTGTTCTTTCACCTGCAGGTCTGCCACCTGGGTGACGGGGAGGTTCTGACGGAAGGACTGCCAGTGCTCCCCATCGTCGAAGGAGAGGAAGAGGCCGAAATCTGTACCGGCATAGAGGAGGCCCTGCCGATCAGGGTCTTCCCGAACCACCCGTACAGGGTGGTCTCCGGGGATCCCGTTGGTGCCTGATGTGAGGAGGTCCCAGGACTGACCGTAGTCGTTGGTGCGGTAGATCATGGGCCGGTAATCGTCCATGCGGTACCGCTGCACGGCCAGGAATACCCGCCCGGGTTCGTGGGCCGAGACCTCCAGAGTGTTCACGGTGCCGTCCACGGGGAGCCCTCCCGGCGTCACGTCCTCCCAGTTCCCTCCCCCGTCCATGGTCAGGTGTACCTTCCCGTCGTCGCTTCCGGCCCAGAGTACTCCCGCTGTATGGGGGGATTCTACCAGGGAGAAGATCGTGGTGTATACCTCAACCGATGTGTGGTCGTGTTGGAGAGGGCCCCCTGGGAGGGGCTGTCTCGACTCGTCGTCGGTGGTGAGATCGGGGCTGATCACCTCCCAGCTCATCCCTTCATTCGTACTCTTCATCACCCTCTGTGAGGCCGCATAGAGGGTGTTGGGATCGTGCGGGCTGAAAACGATTGGGAAATTCCACTGGAAGCGGTCAGCGAGGTCCTTTGGCGCGACCCCGTCCACCAACACCGGGGCCGGCATGACCTGCCGGGACTCCCCGGTTCTCCTGTTCACCCGGTCCAGCATTCCGTTGTAGCACCCGGCATAGTAGATGTCCGGATCCTGAGGGTCCACGGCGATGTGCCCGCTCTCGCAACCACCAACGTCATACCATTCCTCGTAAGGAGTCAGCCCACCCGACGACCTGCTTGGAAGGGAGATCGTGCTGTTGTCCTGTTGGGCAGCATAAACCCGGTAGGGGAAGCGGTTGTCGGTGGTCACCCGATACAGCTCCGCCGTGGGCTGGTTCAGGAGGGTGCTCCAGCTTTCCCCTGCAGTGAGGCTCACCTGGGCCCCACCGTCATTCCCCACCACCATGAAGTCCGGGTTTTCCGGATTGACCCAGAGGTCCTGGACATCCCCATGGGGAACACTGATCCCATCCCACGTTCTGCCGGCATCGATGGACCGATAGAGACCGGTGTTCATTGCATAAACGGTGTTTTCATCCCCCGGATCTGCCACGATGTGGGAGTAG
>JBDHGR010000559.1:0-5493 GCA_039589815.1 Gemmatimonadota bacterium
GGGCCTACGGTGACATGGACATGCGAATCGCAGCGTTCCTGCCTGACCACGTCGAGCTGAAGAGAGAAAAGGCCCTATGCTACGGGGATGGCTACTGTGATTTCTTGTACTTCAGAAAGTAGCCGATCCATTGAGAGCGTCCGGTGTCGAGTTGAGGTCAGGCCATCCCAAGGACTCGGATTATCATGAAGATTCTACTCGCCCAGTTCTCCGCCACCGGCAACACCGCCGCTTTGGCCGAGGTGATCGCTGACGCCCTGACCGATCTGGGAGCCGAGGTGACCAGGAAATCGGTTACCTCGTATGAGGACCGCCAAGAGAGGATCGACCTCGATCCCTATCAGGCCTTTGTTTTCGGAGCGCCTGTTTACTCGATGCGGGCTCCCAGGGTCATGAGTGATTGGTGGGCCACTCTGGACGGCCGAGGCAGGAGGTGCGCCGCCTTTTTCACCTACGGCGGGTTCCGGGCCTATCCAGCCCATTTCTACGCCAAGAAGACCCTGGAGGAGAGCGGCTTCACCTTTGTCTCCTCGGCCGAGTTTCCGAGCAAGCACAGCTTCAACCTCGGGGGGTGGTCGGCCATGGAGGACCGGCCCGACGGCTCCGATTTCGATGCGGCCCGGGAATACGCCCGGAAGATCTTGAAGAGGTTCACCGGGGAGGACCCCGATACACTGGGGGCTCTCGAAGAGCCGGAATTCAGCGAGGAGCAGCTCGATAGGTTCGAAACCCACCGGTTCAAGACGGTCACTCAGTTGCCTACCAGAGGCGGTGAGGAATGCAGTTGGTGCATGCTCTGTGAGGAACAATGTCCCACCGGGGCCATGGATTCGGAGATCGGAGAGGCGGACAAGGAAGCATGCATCGTCTGTCTAAGGTGCGTGGCCAATTGTCCGGAAGAAGCCCTGCACATCAACAATCTTTCAGTTTCTTGGCCAATGAAGCTGCAAAAAGAAGGCACTACCGCGGAAGATCTGAAGGGCAAGAAGAGCAGGATGTATTTCTAGTGAGAGCGTCCGGGGAACGACAGGCAAACTGACGACTGGGGAAGGTGTGACAATTCCCTCGGAGGAGGTGATTGTCGAATGCGGGATGGCAGGAGGCGTAGCCGACGGGATTGGGAGCGTGTTGTCGGCGCGGCCACGAAGAGCAAGTGAGCACCAGCGCGGCGCGATCGACGTGTCAAGGCCAGGGTGGAGGTAGCCGGTTCCGTTCTGTCCGATCCCGGACTATTCAGACTCACTGCCGTTCTCCCTCAGATTTGATGCGGCTCCCGTTCCGAACCGGCCACTCGGCAGGGGCCGAAGCCGGAGGCCCATTTGTTTGCTGACAGCGCACCCAGGCGGACGTCAAGGCACCCTACTACGCCTGACGCCTCGGCTGGCATAAGACCGCTCGGCGAGCATATCCGCTCGCTGGATCGCGCCCCTCGGCAGTCTGGCTCAGTCCACCAGCGGTTCCACCCGGACCGCGGTCCCGTAGCAGATGACTTCCGTCACTCCTTGCATCACCTCGGTCGCGTCATAGCGAATGCCGATTACCGCGTCCGCACCGGCCACATCCGCCTGGACCAACATCGTCTCGAACGCTTGCTGGCGAGTCCGCTCCGCAAGTTCCGTGAAGAGCGAGATATTCCCGCCAAACAACGTCTGCAGGCCGGCGCCGAGGGTACCGAACACCGACCGTGACCGAACGACAATGCCGCGCACCACGCCCAGGTTCGACACGATTCGAAATCCAGGTAGGTCGAAGCCCGTGGTCGTCATGTTGTACGTAATGTCGGCTGCCTGCGATCGGATGATGGAATCCATTGCTCACCTTACGCTGTGGGGAACTTTCTCTCCGGGTCGTTCACTATGCCTCAACCTCTGACATTCCTCGGACACTTTTTCCTACCCGCTCCCGCGCTGCCCGAAAACTTCTCGGCGGTTCACGACGCCCCGGAGCCGGCCGCAAGGCCGGTAGAGGGGTTTCCGCCGCCTTTCCCTTACGATTGCCTTTCACGGCCAGCGGCGGCCGGCGGCCGAAAGGCCGCGCAGCGTAAAATGGCGTGTTAGCGGAAGTGGGCCTGAGCCATGATGCTGAAGCAGTTGTTCTTGTCCGGGCCGTCTTGCTTTCCACCAGGCGCGCCCAGCCCGCGAGGACGCTCACTAACGTCCGTCAGATGAGCTGCGGGCACCTTTCCCGCTGGGTGGATGCCACCCAGATACTACCTGGCTCTCAGTAATAGCACCATCCACCGCGCCCACCAGCTCCACTTGCCAGTTAGTTCGCATCCGCTTGGGGCGAGCCTGCACGCTCAGGCGTTCGGTGGGACAAACTGCTTAGCGAGAACGAGGCTGTTGTTGTCGCACGAGTCAAGGCGAATCTTCTTGACCTGTTCGTAGGCCGGATCGGTATACCAACCTAGAGCAGCCTCTTCCGACTTGAACCTCAGCACTCGAGGGGTTGGGCATCGTACTCGGCGGCAAGGATCTCCGCTCCATGCTTCTGCAATAGCGGAATCACCCCGGGCACATAGCTTTCAAAAGCTTTAGGGTCAACGATGTCATAGCTAGCGATGATGTAGGCACTCATAGCACGCTCCTTTGTCGAGCATCATTGATTCTACAAGGCCGGACCGTTCACCCGATGCGGCCTAGCTCCATCTAAACTGCAAGCGATATGTGCAAACTCTGATCTTGGATTCTGACACGTCAAGGTGCCCCGGACGCCTCGGCCGGAGCTTGGGTCCGAGTCTGCCCTCAAGAGGGTCCATTTCCGCTCACGTTCAGAGATTGCCGGCGCGGCCCCCGTGCCGCGCTCTCCGGAGCGAACAACGTGAGCGCAGGCGGCAACTTTGTTGTTTGACGCAGTTGGGCTGGTCGCCCGACCGTCCCGCTTGACAGCACGTCGTCGCAGCTCGGATTGCCCCGTCGGTCTAGGTCCGCCTCGCCAACTCATGAAAAAGAGCTTCCTTCTCCGAGACCGTGAGACGATGTCGCGTACCCATCACATCAAAACTGCAGTTTTGGATCTTGTCGAGCACACGCTCGTAGGTGGTAATGATCAGTGCTAGAATGAGCTCACGGTCTTCTTCCAGCCCGCCCCTGAGGGGGCTCAGCAGCGATCGCCCTTCAACCAAGTGGTCGCGGGCACGTCGGACCAGTTCTGAGATGAGCAGCTTGGTTTCACGGCTTGCCCGACCGCGGCGCAAATCCGAAAAGAGCCTCTCTTCTGTCACGCCGTGAGTCGACATCTCTTCGAGCGGAACGTAGACCAGACCCGACTCGCCAAGCTGCAGGTCCTCGGCCAGATCCCGCGCGATATGACCAAGGTAGGCGAACCGCCCCAAATGCCGACCGCAATTGAAGATGTCAAAGCCGTCGGGAACTGTACCTCCCGGCCGTCCCAATTGCGAGGTAATCAGATATAGGTAGATCGTGGTTGGGGCGACGCTAGCTCCTTCGGCATAGGCCAGGAATTCATCCCAGGTGTGGAAGCGCGAGTGATCGAGATCCCAGTGCATAGATCTGAAGAAGTTGGACCAGAGGGATTCAGGCATTCGGATTACTTCCAGGGATTCCGTGAAGGCTTCGAGCAACTCACGAGCGGAGGTCAACTGGCATGCCTCTAGAGTGGATTGGGTTGCTGCTCGGTTGGTGTAGCAGCGAGCCACTGCTGACTCCCAAGCGGAGACGACCTCATGCTCCGTCCGCTGCGCTTCCGGAGATAGGCCGCTACGAGTTGGCAGGTTGTCGATTCGGTCGTCGACGACCCGCATTACCGAGTAGAAAGCGCAAAACGCCCAATACCTAGCTCCATCACGAAAGAGGCAACTCGTCCGATACAGGTTGTTGCGGTCCTTGGAGGCGATCGCCTCCGCGATTGCCCGGCCCGTCCCCGGCGAGCCTGCTCTCTCGTCGGATTCAGTCATCTCGCCTTCCTGCCGATCCGGCCATCTCTCTCATTCCGGCCTATACCGGTCCGTCCCCCGGCACGAGTCCAACCTACTGGCTCACGCGTCATATCGCATAACCATTCGGTTCGAGATCGGAGCCGCCGGTAGGGTCGTCCCCCTCCGAGACGCTCACCAGCGGCGAGGTCCCGGAGGGCCGGGCCCGTGCTCACCAGGATACTGCCACACGAGCTCAGAGCGAATGCGACCTCGGAGGGCCCGTGCTTGAACCGGGCGTCACCTGGGAGACCCCTTCAACTGGCCCTCCGATCCATCCTGCCCCGGGCCAGGCACCGATCGCGCTTCAGCCTCAAGGACCTTTGATCCTCAGAGTTCTAACGCTTCGGCGGTCACTTCGTGCGTGTTTGGATTCCTTGTGAGGACGAAAACCGTGTCTCTGCACACGACCAGGATAAGGACCAGGTTTCGGCGCACCGAGCGCGATGGCAGTGACTTCATAGGCTTCACACTAGGGCGAGACATGAATATCGGATGCCTTCCTCGCAGGGTCCGAATAGCAGAGTCTCGGATTACGTCCCAGCGGGTGCCGCGCGGCCTCCGTGCCGCGCTCTCTGGAGCGAGTGAACCGAACGAAGGCGGCAACTTTGTTGTTATGGGCCCGTGCGAATGCCGTTGCGAATCAAACCTTGAGGCCGAGCAGAAGGTCCGCAGGAATTCCCAGAAGTAGCCGGAGTCCTTCCACTTGAGCCTTGGAAAGTTCGCGCTTCCCGTTCAGGAACTCCGACACTCGGCTCTTCCCGCCCATTACCTCCTCAAGGTCTGACCTGCTCATGCCCTTCTGCTCGAGCATGAACGTCACAGCCTGCTGAGGGGTCACCCCACCCATCGGATACCGCTCATCCTCGTAGTGCTCAACGAGCACCGAGAGAAATTCCAGGCGGTCATAACCGTCGCTGCCTTTCCCAACGTCCTCATCCAGGAGCTGTTCTATCTCGGCGATCGCCGCCTCGTATTCCGCTTCGCTTCTCAAAACGTGCGGCTTCGAGAAATCCAAGAGAACAATAGCCATGATATTTCCTCCCACGCTTACAGCGTACCCTCGATCGACTTCCAGTCGTAATCCTCGTGCGTCAGTACTGATCGCACGTACACGCGTCCGAGATCGTAACGCATGTCGACCACAAGCCGGTACTTGTTACCGCCTATGTTGAAGACCGTCCGACGGGCTCCTAAGAAACTCGCCGTGGGAAAGTCTGCCCTGAGGTCGTGTGGGGACTCGTAGTCTCGTCCCTTGACGATTCGGTACCATGCATTCAGCGGGCCCTCTGCGTCTGGGTGCTTCTTGGAGAACTCACGCAGGGCCTTCCGCGAAATGATTCGCAACCTCGACTCCCCCCAATGGAGTTTCCATATCGGGAATCACAGTTACCAAAATGGTAACTTCTTCTGCCTAAGTCAACACCTTCTTCAACTGAGCATGGCCCATAACGTTCAGAGATGCTATGAAGGCTGCTTGCCCCGAAACGAGGGCCGGTCGCACCTGTCAAGCTCCAACACTCATTGCCGTGAGAAGGAGGAGCCCAAATGGAGACGGG
>JBDHGR010000560.1:0-3187 GCA_039589815.1 Gemmatimonadota bacterium
GTCTCGGAACTCGGCCGGGTCGAGCCCTGTCACTTCGCGCTCGCCGAGGAGCGGCAGGGTGACAATGCCCCTGTCATCGACAGTGAAGGTTCCGCTGAGGTCTCCCTCACGCCATACCTGGACGCCGACGGCGTCGCCGGGGAGGAGCTCTGGGGAGGTCTCCGGAAGCGGAGTCGTTTCCGGCGGCGGTGAGGATGAGCAGGCGGAGGCCAAGACAACCGCCAGACTGCCCACCACTATGCTGAGGATTCGCGTCATCGAAACTCGCAGCTTCGGCACACTGAAGGACTCTTTCCTCGTAGGACCACACCGGCACGAGACCCCACGGTTCGCGGAAGGTACGGCTGCTCTTCAGGGGCGACAACAACCGAACGGCTAGATCCCGGAACAGTGACCTACCTCAAGGAACGGTACCACAAGTCCAGTTGGTTCTTCGTCAAGCCCGGGATGATCCGCAACTGCGCGTCCAGCGGGAGGACGATCGTGACCGCGAGCAGAGCGAGCTTGATCTCGATCTGCGTCGAGACCGAAGAGTCGCCCGCGAACCACGCGCCCACGGCGGCTAGAATCTGGTACGTCGGCCACAGGTTCGGGCGACCTGAAGGAGCAGCGCCGGAATGCCGATCCTCTCTTGTGGTCGATCTCGCAATCCTGGAGGAGAGACAGATCGCAGGTACCCACGAGGATGATGAGCGAGAGGACGAGGTGGCCGTTCACGCCTTCTCTAATATGAAGTATGCTGAAGTCGGCCCGAGCTTAGCTAGGGCGTTCGTGCGATGATACTTGGTATTCCACGAAAACACCCCACTGAGCACGGCGTCCAACCACGTTACAGTGGGGTTGTTATACGCAACCATATCGATCATACCAGCGAGCTTAGGTATCGCTGGGAAGACGCACAGTGCCTTGTGTCTAGTAGTGAAACCATGAGCTTCGATCATTCTCTGTAGGATCCCGACCGGGATCCCTCGTTCTCTCTTAGTGAGCCCTGCTCGCGGCTTCGTCCAGTCACCCATGGACACTATCGGTTCTCTGAGGAGCATTACTCCATCAGCACTCAAACACCGAGAACACTCCGCAATCACTTTGGAGACATTTGGGATATGGTGCATTACACCTAGGCATGTAATTAGATCAAAACTACCGTTTTCAAACGCCATACTCCCGTCAACCTCCGGCTTCTGACACTCACAGGGAACTCCACCTATTTCTCTAGTTTCTGAGAAAGCAGCTGATGGTTCTAGTATCGTTATAGAGTTCACTTGGTGGATTATCGGCATGAATTCGTCTCCATATGCGCCGCCGAAACCAAGCGCGTGCCTAAACCGACGACCTCTTATGTGTTTGAAGCCGTGATGTATATTCAACTGATGATAGGCATATTGATAGCTCTGCCTGGCGCCAGCACCTAAGCTGGCATACCCCTCTTCTTCGTCCCTAAACCACTTCTCGATTGCGTCTCGTGTGAAATCATCGCCATATAGTCTCTCTCCGGCGAAATAGACAGACAGGTCTTCGGACATTCTATTCCACCTTTGTGACGGTCGATGCTTTGGCTATATGCTGCAGGTGCCGAATGCGACCGTCGGCTTCCAGCATTCTGTTGAGCCTAATCGGACCATCTTCCGACTCAAGCACGGCCAGTATGGGTCGGTCGCTTTCGCCGCCTTCTTCGCGGCGGATGGATTATCGCGGCTCCCTCCTATCCCAATGGAGTTGCCCCTTTTCCGTGGACAGTTTCTGGTTTGAGACTCAAGCTGCAGAAGCGTGTCTCCTTTCGTAGTTGAGCGGGGACAGGTGACCGAGGGTCGAGTGCCTGCGGTACGGGTTGTACCAGGCCTCGATGAAGTCGAACACGGCCATCTTCGCCTCAGCCTGATTCCGGAACCGCTTCCTCTCGAGCAGCTCGCACTCGAGGGTGGCGAAGAAGCTCTCACACATCGCGTTGTCGTAGGCGTCGCCGACCGAGCCCATCGACGGCCTGACACCTGCCTGCTTGCACCTCAGCCCGAACGCGATCGAGGTGTACTGCGTGCCCTGGTCCGAGTGGTGGATGACCGACTCGGGATTCCTTTGCCACAGGGCCATGTTCAGGGCCTAGAGCATGAGCTCGGTCTTCAAGTGCGACTCCATCGACCAGCCCACGACTCTACGACTGCAGGCATCCACGACCACGGCCAGGTACAGGAACCCGCATCAGGTCCGAACGTAGGTGATGTCAGCCACCCACAACTGATCGGGCCGGTCCGCCGCGAAGTTCCGATCGACGAGATCCGGTGCCGGGCGCGCGTCCCGGTCCCTCTTCGTCGTGCGCCACTTTTTCCTTGTGCTCGCGCCCTGCAGGCCGTCGAGCGCCATGAGCCGGGCGACCCGCTTGTGGTTCACACGCCAGCCTTCGTCCCTCAGCTCGGCGTACATTCGCGGACGACCGTAGGTCTCTCGGCTGAACGCATGGATCTCACGTATCCGCTCCAGCAGACGTCTGTTCTTCCCCTCCCGCGCCGATGACGGACGATCCCGCCACGCGTAGTAGCCGCTGGGGGAAACACCCAGCACCCGGCATAACGTACGAATGGGATAGTCGGCCCGGTGCTCACTCATGAATCGGTACGTTTCGATGGTACTGTCCCGGTCTCCTGCGCGAACCAGACCGCGGCTTTTTAAGATCTCACGCTCGATCTTGAGCTGCTTGTTCTCCCGGCGATGCCGCCGGAGCTCTTCCCGCTCCGCTGTCGTGAGGCCGTCTGTGCGGCGTCCCTCATCGAGGTCGGCCTGCCTGACCCAGTTGTGAATCGTCTGCGCCGCTGGCTCGAACTCACGAGACAGCGACTCCGGTGAGCGGCCCGACCGGACCAGCGCCACCATCTGCTCGCGGAACTCAGGCCGGTACGGCGGATGTGTTCCTGGCATCGTGGACTCCTCTCTCCCAAGAGATCGGGTGTCCACGGAACGGGGTCAACTCCACAGTAAGAGGCCGGTGGCGACGCCTTACAACCTCAATAGAAGAGTGGCAGTGCCGTATTCCTCTGGCAACATCAGCCACGAGAAGGAAGACGCTAGGCCAAGCCATACAGCGGTCAATAGTGAGCAATTGCTGACAGTGGATAGCTGTAAATGTACTGCCTCGGAGGCATGCTATTGGGTTACACTCGGACCGCGGAAGATAGCCGAAAACGGCGGGGCCCGC
>JBDHGR010000561.1:0-7967 GCA_039589815.1 Gemmatimonadota bacterium
AGATTCCCGCAAAGGGCTGGTACGGGGAATCTTCCAGGAGGCTGGACGAACGAACTGCCAGGGGATGGAAGCTGGCAAAAAGGAACGAAGCCAGCTGTTGCCTCGCCGCCCAGGGAAAGCGGGCCTCGGAAAAGCGACGGGCCATCTCTCCCTCATCCTCCGACCTCAGTGACAGAGAGCGGAGTCCGTTTCCATCGAGGAACTCGTTGAAAACATCGGTCCCCAGGATCACGGCGGGGGGAACGTAAACCCGTACCCCAGGGAACCGGTTCTCCAACCTGAACCGATCCACCAGGCGGGTCGCAAAAGCCAGTCCCCTTCCCTTTCCACCAATGGAACCCCCTCCGATCCTCATGATCCCGCCAGCATAGGAGAGAACTTCAGGGTCATAGTCCGCCACCGTGCTCCGACTCTGTTCTCGCCGGTAGGCTCCGATTGAGTGGATCAGGTCCTCTCGGAGGTCCTCAACTGACTCATAGTCCGTGACCTGTCTCGGCCGGAGGCGGTAGGCCAGAGCGAACTCCCCCCTTGCCCGCAACCAGCTGGAGAAGTCGTGTCTCGCCCCATGATAACCGATGCTCTCCACCGGGACCGTCTCCAGTTTTTCCAGAAGGGACCGAAGGTCGCTGGCACGGTCCACTTCCTCTCCGTTGTCGTCCATCCGGAAGACAAAATCTCCGAAGAAGGAGTGGTCGGTGAGATAACGGCGAATCTCGTCCAACATCACCGGAGATCCCTTCAGGAGAAAACCCGAGGCCACCGCCTCCGCCGGTTCCTTGAACTGAGGGTTGCTGGACTGAAGGAGGATGGGGATGTCCGGCCGGGCTTCTCTTATCCGTTGGGCAAGGTCGAGACCTGCCGAGGGTGAGCTCCGTTCCCCTTCTTCCAGGGGAAACTGGACGTCGGAAATGACGCCCATGACGTTGGCCTGGAAGGTCGTGAAGTAGGCCAGGGCTTCCTTGAAGTCCTTAGCCAGGAGGATCTTGGGCCGGGCCCGCATCCTGAGAAGGCGCTGGTAGAGATTCACGCCCTCCGAGAACACGCTCTGGGAGAGCTTCATCAGTTCCGAATAGATGACGGGGAGGAAGGAGGAGTAGAATCGAACACTGTCTTCCACCACCAGGAGGACAGGCACACCCAGACCGGAGTCGACCTCCACATTCACCTGGTCTTCCCAGAGCTTCACCATGGCCAGGAGGATCCGCGCATCCCCCTGCCAGATGAACACCTGCTCCAACTCGGAGAACCCATATCGCCCTTCGAAATCCTTGAGCTCCCGGTGGTCGTAGGCCAGCACCAGCACAGGTAGGTCCAGACCCGCTTCTCGCACGAGACGGGTGAGCTGAACCGCATTCATATCCCCCAACTGGAGGCTCGTGATGATGACGTCAAAGTGCTGTTTCCTGGCAAGGTCCAGGGCCTCCGCTCCACTCGGGACCCTGGTCAGAGTCGGAGCCTGGCTGAGGTTCAGATCCAGGAATTTCGTGAGGATCAGTTCGTTGAGTTGGCCGTCTTCCGACATGATGAAGGATTCGTACAGGCTGGACACAAAGAGAATGTTTTGGACCCTGAAACGCATGAGGTCCTGAAGGCTCCCGGTGCGACCATTAATCCCTTCGATATAGTCGGGACGTTGGGGGGCGGTCATGATTCTCCTGTGCTGGTCGGAAAGACGGGGAAAAACCCCAACACCAGTGAAGCTCAAGGGGAAAATAAAGGGGGGCGCGCCGAAGCGCGCCCCCCTTCCTACTGCCAACTCCCGGGGAACACCTCCTCCGGGGGGACTTTCGGGTTCAAACCACTCCCTGATCCAGCATCGAATCGGCAACCTTCAGGAACCCGGCAATGTTAGCGCCGTGAATGTAGTTCCCAGGCTTCCCATAAGCCTCGGCGGCCTCCAGACACTGGGTATGGATGCTGTTCATGATGCCCTTGAGGCGGTTGTCCACCTCTTCCCGGGTCCAGGACAGCCTGAGGGAGTTCTGGGACATCTCCAGCCCGGAAACGGCCACGCCACCTGCGTTAGCGGCTTTACCAAGACCATAGAGGACATCGTTGTCCATGAAGATCTCCACGCCGTCGGGAACGGTGGGCATGTTGGCGCCCTCCGAGATCACGTAGACGCCCTGGTTCACCAGGTTCTGAGCGTCCTTGGCGTTCACCTCGTTCTGGGTAGCGCTGGGGAAAGCGCAGTCAGCGTCGTGATCCCAGAGCGGGTTGTAGTCGAGGTCCGAATCCAGCGGCGTGTACACGGCGTCGGGGTACTTCTCGGCGTACTCGCTGATACGGCCCCGCCGGTTGTTCTTGAGGTCCATGACGAAGGCCAGCTTCTCCCGGTCCACGCCCTCCTCGTCGAACACGTAACCACCCGAGTCGGAGAAGGTGATGACCTTTCCGCCCAAGTCCAGGATCTTCTCGGTGGTGTACTGAGCCACGTTTCCGGAACCGGATACGATGCAGGTCTTACCCTCCAGGGTCTCGCCCCGGGTGTCGAGCATCTCTGCAGCGAAATAGACGGCGCCGTAACCGGTGGCTTCGGGCCGGATGAGAGATCCGCCCCAGTTCAGCCCCTTACCGGTGAGGACGCCGGTGAATTCGTTGCGGAGCTTTTTGTACTGCCCAAAGAGGAACCCGACCTCCCGGCCGCCTACACCGATGTCGCCAGCCGGGACGTCGGTATCGGGGCCGATGTGACGGAAGAGCTCGCTCATGAAGCTCTGGGTGAAGCGCATGACCTCGAGGTCGCTCTTACCCTTGGGGTCGAAGTCGGACCCGCCTTTTCCACCGCCCATCGGGAGGGTGGTAAGGGCGTTCTTGAACACCTGCTCGAAGGCCAGGAATTTGAGGATCCCCAGGTTCACGGAGGGGTGGAAGCGCAGCCCCCCTTTATAGGGACCGATGGCACTGTTCATCTCGATCCGGAAGCCACGGTTCACCTGGACCTCACCCTGATCGTCCACCCACGGCACCCGGAAGAGGATCACTCGTTCCGGCTCGATGATGTACGGAGTCGGCGACTTCCTCCACGGCCTGGTGGAACTCCGGCTGCGCCGGGTCTTTGGCCTTCACCGCTTCCATCAGCTTTCCAACGTACTCGCTCATTACAGTCTCCCTATACGGAGGTCACGCCCCGGGGTGATCCACGGCGGCGCTGGGGTTGGTTTCCCTTCAGAAAAAACACAAAACCGGTTCCCCCTTTTTGAAGCGGGAGGACCGGAAAGATCCCAGATCGGGGCTGCGGGTTTCGGGCCCACAAAATGAAAAAAGAGGGGAGAACTCCACGGGTCCGGAGACGCCGGATGCCCTTCCCCACTTCGAAGGCGGTTCGTCCCCTGTCGGGGGACACGATGGCTCGTCTTTCGTCCATCGGGAGAGGGCCCCGACCAACGGGGCGCTCCTCATCTCTATATCGATTCCTCTCAATGCCCCGTGACTCGATCCCCGGGCACTTGATTCGTCCCCAAAAGCCTCAGAGCCGAGGTGGGTCGGGATCACCCCTTCCCGGCTCACTCCCTTTTCGGCGGCACAACCTGGCCAACCAGCATTGGTGGGGCAAGGCCTGTGCCAGGATGTTGGTTCAACCAGCTATCCGGTGGATCCATTCCGTCAGGTCCAGAATGACTTCCTCTGAGACGTGGTTAGCACCGGATGCGTACTCTTCGGGCGTGGCCGTTCCCGAGCCGGGAACGAAGAGATGGTTCAGGGCCGGATAGAGCTTCGAGGAGAAGTTGTCACCTCTCCCCAGGGCCTCGTCCCATAGGGCCAGATCCTCGGGCGTGGATTGATAGTCCCGGCCCCCCTGGAGCACGAAGAGAGGGGCGGAAAGGCCACTGGCTACGGCCACCGGGTCAACGGCCGCCACCTCCCGCCAATAGGGAGGAGGCGCACCCAGCACGACCTCGCTGTCCGGAATCTCACCTGCCTCCACCCTCTTTACCATCGAGAGGAGGGTGTCCATCTGGGCCCTGCCAGGGGAATCCACGTCCGACTCGAGGCTGGCGATATACTCCAACTGGCTGGTGAGGACCTCAAAAAAAGGTCGCGCCGGCGCCGCCAGGATCGCGATCCCTGCAAGGCTCCCGTCGCGGCTCCCGATTTCCGGAGCCATCATTCCACCGAGGGAGTGTCCCAGCAGAAAAACGCCTTCCGAGTCGACCTCGGGCCGACCCCGAGCCACCTCCAGGGCCGAAAGAGCATCCAGGACGACTTCGTCTTCTAGTCCGATGTCCGGCGGAAGCTTGCCACCGTGGACTTTGGTGCGCTTATCGTAGCGGAGCACGGCGATCCCTTTTGAAGCCAGGCCCCAGGCAAGGTCCCTGAAAGGCCGGCTGCCCCCGATGCTCTCATCCCGGTCATTGGGGCCGGACCCGTGGACCAGGACAATGACAGGAGCAGGTTTCTCGCCCCTTGGGAGAGTCAGGACCCCTGGGAGGCTCCAGGGATCGGCCCCAATGGTTACCTCCACCTCGTCGAAGGAGGCCTGGTCGACATAGGCCGGAGGGTCGTACGGAGGCGGCTCGGCAGGCAGGAAAAAAAGGCCCGAGATCAGGAGGGAATCCGTTAGAGTCACCTGGATGATCAGAGATTGCCGCTCAAAGGATGCTGGCATTCGCACCAGATGGTACACGCCTGATTCCGTGATCATTCCTGGTTCCACGGATTGGAGAGCACCCAATTGAGCTGAAAGCTGAGCCCAAAGGGTCTCGAGCTGTTCAGGCCCCAGGGCCCCTTCCGGAACTGCTGGGTCCACACGGGCCCCGGCCTCCTGGAAGGCACCGGCCTGGAGGAATCCGACCCACTCCAATGCTGCCCGATTCCATCGGTCGGTTCCCGCAGGGAACTCCTGACCGGGCAGGCTCGAGGGAAACGCTACCATGGGAAGTAGGAAGGGGAAGAGGAAGCGTCGGGAGACGCGAGCATGGAGGCTGGGCATCGTTCACTCCAGGGGAAACCGGAAAGCAAGGTTCGCATAAGCTATTTCATTCCCTACGAGAGCCGGTCCAGGATCCTTCCCAGCGTTGCCGAGGGAGAAAACTCCCGGCTACCTTCGGAAACGCTCCGCCTGGCAAGCCTTTCTGGAGATCTCCCATGCCCGAAGCCAGATCCACCGAAGGCGTAAACCACGTCGCCATCGCCCTCGGCTTGCTTGCCGGCCTCGCCTTGGGGCTCGTAGCGGCTGCAACAGGTTCGGACACGCTCATCCGGATCGCAACCGCATTCCGCCCAATCGTATCGGTGTTCGTCAACGCCATTAGGATGGTGGTCATCCCGCTGGTGATCGTGGTTGTGTTTCTGGCGATAGGGCGACTGGGGGATCACCGAAAACCCGGAGCGCTGGGGGGCTATTCCGTTGGACTGGCCTGGCTGAGTTATTTGCCGGCCATCCTCCTTGGTATTTTTTTGGGATGAAACTGGAACTGAGGCTCTTCCCCGTGGCGGCGCTTCCTGAAGCGGAGGAAGCGGTGGTGCCGGAGCTTCCTGGCTTCGTGGACTTCCTGGTCGGTTTGATCCCCCAGAATCCCTTCGAGGCCGCAGCCGATGGGTCCCTACTCCCCCTCCTGGTCTTCACGGTGCTCTTCGGAGCGGCCACCATTCCTCTGGCTCCGGAAGCCAATGGATGGCTGTGTACCTGCCTGCTCTGATCCTCCCCCTCCTGGCGCCACTCCACAAGGCGGGAAGTGCGCTCTTCCAGGCCGCGTCGGTGGTACTCCTGGCTGCCCTTTATGAAGTACCGATCCCGCTATCGGGCGTGGGCGCCCTTTTTCTCGCGATATTCCTCGTGGCGTTAACGGTGGCTCCTGTGCCCAGCCCGGGCGTGGTTACCCTCGCACCGGCCTTGGATGTGGTGGGAGTTCCCCTGGCAGGGTTGGCGATCTTGCTCGGTATCGACCGGATTCCGGACATGTGCCGATCCTTCGTGAACATTACCGGTCACAGGGTCTGGGCCGTCGCGGTGGAGGAGTTGAGTCTCGGAAGGACCGGGCCAGGTGGCTCGAGGAGAGAAGACGAGTCGTCAGTTCGGGCACGAATCGGGACATCCCGCCCCAACCTCATGTGTTCTTTCCTGATTCAGGTGTCGAAGACGGCAACCTGGATCCGACCCCCTTCATCCGCCCATCCCCGGTACATGCCCTTGGTGTTGAAGCACATCTCCACATACCCCTCCCGGTCCATGGCAACGATTCCACCCAAGCCAGGCCGGTGTTCCTCGAGGGTGCCCATGACGACCTGTTCTGCGGCCTCCCTTAAGGACACCCCCAGGTATTCCATCCGAGCGTGGATGTCGTGGGCCACCGCATGGCGGATGAAATACTCGCCCCAGCCCGTGCACGATACACCACATCTGGACCCAGCGTAGGTTCCCGCTGCCACCACCGGGGAGTCCCCGATTCGACCCCACTTCTTGTTGGCGGAGCCTCCGGTCGACGTCCCGGCCACGAGACCGCCGCCTTTGTCCAGGGCCACCGCACCGACGGTCCCGGACCGACGGCTCACTTCGACCTCACTCCCCGAGAAATCCGCCTCTCCGCCTGAGGAGCCCGCCTCTCCGACATCCACCGTGTTCGGCCGGGCCTCGCCCTTTATTTCCCGCGCTTTGGCTGCCTGGAGGTCATCCCACCTGCGTTGGGTGAAGAAGAACTCCGGGTCCTCGGCGCATAAGCCCATCTGCCGGGCAAAGGACTCAGCGCCTTCTCCGGCCAGCATGACATGGGGGCAATCCTCCATGACATACCTGGCCAGACGAATGGGGTGCCGGACATCCCCGACCCCGGCGACGGCCCCGGCCTGGAGGGTCCCGCCTTCCATGATGGAAGCATCCATGGACACCGCACCTTCGGTGGTGAGGTTCGATCCTCGGCCAGCATTGAATAGGGGAGAGTCTTCCATGACCTTGATGGCCTCCACAACCCCGTCGGCGGCGGTCCCACCCCCTTCCATGGCCTGGTACCCCTCCGAAAGGGAAGCGGAAAGGACTTCCCGGTGGGCCGTGTCCAGCTCCGGCGTCAGCTGCTCCTTGGGCAGCACCCCGACTCCGCCATGGATCACCAAGCCCCACTTCACACGGACAGCTCGACCGTCCCCCCTCTCAAGCATGTGGCGGGCTTCCCTTCAAAACTCCCGGTGCTCGGTCCGGTGGATGATCTCGTCCTGCAGCGTGGTGCCCAAGTCGCAAAAATAGTCCGAGTACCCGGCTACCCTCACGATGAGGTCGCGGTACTGGTCCGGGTTGGCCTGGGCCTCCTTCAGGGTCTCCACATCAACGACGTTGAATTGGATATGGTGGCCATCCATCCTGAAATAACTTCGAACCAGGTGGACCCACTTCTCCAATCCATCTTCGGATTCCAAGAGGCCGGGAGTGAGCTTCTGGTTCAGGAGGGTACCCCCGGTCCTTACATGGTCCATCTTCCCGGCAGATTTGAGGACCGCGGTGGGTCCTCTCCGGTCCATGCCCTGGACAGGGGAGATCCCCTCGGAAAGGGGGGTACCTGCCCTTCGCCCATCGGGGGTGGCGTTCACCACCGACCCGAAATAGACGTGAACCGTGGTGGGAAGGAGGTTGATCCGATAGCTCCCCCCCTTGGTGTTCGGACGCCCGTCGATGGCGTTGAAGTAGGCCTCGAAGACCTCCCTCATGACGTCGTCGGCGTAGTCGTCGTCATTTCCGTACTTGGGGGTGCGTTCCAGAAGGGTCAGCCGCAGCTTCTCGTCCCCGGTAAAATCGGATTCCATTGCCTGCAGAAGCGTCGCAACAGGGAAGGTTTCTTGGTCAAATACATGATATTTCAATGCCGTGAGGGCATCGGTAACCGTCCCAAGCCCGACACCCTGGATATAGGACGTGTTGTAGCGTGCGCCGCCTTCGTGGTAGTCCTTCCCCGTTTTGACGCAGTCATCGATGAGGACCGACAGGAACGGCGTGGGTATATGCTCGGCCCATAGGCGCTCGATGACGTTGTTACCCC
>JBDHGR010000562.1:0-3169 GCA_039589815.1 Gemmatimonadota bacterium
CAATACGGACGACGAGAGGCCGGTCGGTGGTACTGGGCACAGACATTTCTAACGCCGGTGTGGCTTTGGCGTGAGGAGATTGGAACGATGATGGGCATGAGCTGGCAGGAAGCACGGGGAGCGGTTCGGGGGTTCATCAAGAGGCCGGGGTTCGCCGCCATCACGGTGTTGACTCTCTCACTCGCCATGGGTGCCAATACGGCCATCTTCAGCGTTGTGGACGGAGTCCTCCTGGAGCCTCTCCCCTTCCCCCAGTCCGAAGAGCTGGTCAGCATCCGACACGACGCCCCGGGCCTCGATATGGTCGGAATGCCCAACGCCCCAGGCCTCCACGTCTTCTATTCCCAAGCGAGCAGAAGCTTCGACGCCCTCGCCATGTATTCGGCAAGGACGGCTACCCTGGCCGGTGAGACCGCCCCCGAGCGCGTGGCCATTGGGAGGGCAACGCCGAGCCTGTTCCACGTCCTCGGTGCCCACCCAGCCATGGGCCGCCTCTTCACGGAGGAAGAGGGCATTCCGGGCGGTCCCGCAGTGACCATCATCAGCGATGGCCTGTGGGCCCAGCACTTCGATAACGCCCCTGATGTGGTGGGACGCACGCTCCAACTCTCGGGCAGCACTGTGGAGATCGTAGGCGTAATGCCGCCGAACTTCTCATTCCCCAATCCTGACATAAAACTCTGGACTCCTCTTCGAGTGGATCCGGCGGGCACCGATTTCGGCGGCTTCAACTTTCCCGCGATCGGGCGGCTGAGAGACGGTGTGAGCGTTGACCAGGCCCAGGCAGACCTGAACGCCCTGGTCCCCCGTTTCTCTGAGCTGTTCCCCATTCTCTTTACGCCGGACATGCTGGCCAATTCGGGCATAGCAGTCGACGTGGATTCATATGTGGACGGCTTGGTGGGTGAAGTCCGCCCCGTACTGCTGGTGCTCCTGGCGACCGTGGGCTTCGTGCTGCTCATCGCCTGCGCAAATATCGCCAACCTCCTGTTGGTCCGCGCCGAAGGTCGATCGAAGGAAATGGCTATCCGGTCGGCCCTGGGCGCATCTCGTGAGCACTTCATTGCCCGTTATTTGGCTGAGAGCTTTCTCCTCGCCACTCTCGGGGCGACTCTTGGGATCCTGGTAGCCCGAAGCGGTTTGGCCGTCCTGCTTCAGATGGGCCCCAAAAACCTGCCCCGCCTCGATCAGATAGGAGTCGACGGTTCGGTTCTGTTGTTTACCGGGATCCTCACCCTCGTAGCCACCCTCGTGTTCAGTGCGATCCCAGCCCTCCGGAATCGAACCGTTCCAGTAGCCACCGTCGTCCGCGACGGGACACGGGGTGCGACCTCCGGTCCGCAGGGGAATCGCTTGCGCTCACTGCTGGTTGCTTCCCAGGTGGCTTTCGCTCTCATCCTTCTCGTGGGCTCGGGCCTCACTCTCCGTTCCTTCTTCGCGCTGCAAGGGGTCGATCCGGGCTTCAACGCCAAGGACGTCCTCACGTTCGAGCTCGCCCTCCCCTCCGCCGGTTATTCGGACATCGAGGCCAGGGCGCGGTTCCACACTGAGCTTGTGGAGCGAATCGAGGCTGTGCCCGGAGTCCAGGTGGCCGGCGCCGTGAGTCATCTGCCGTTGTGGGGTATGGGGAGTTTGGACCCACTCCTCGTGGAGGGAGAGCCCATCGATCCCGACGAGATCCCACCAATCGTTGAAATGAGAGCGGCCACTCCTGGCTACTTCGAGGCGATGGGAATCCCATTGAGGGCAGGCCGATTGTTGGACCGGGCGGACACGGACACGCGGACCGGAGCCGTCCTGGTGTCCCAACACATCGTGGATTCTTTCCTTGAGGATAGGAACCCCCTGCAGCACCAGGTCGCCCAAGGAATCCCCCTGGAACATGACCCGTGGTCACGAATCGTCGGCGTGGTAGGTGACGTTCACAATGCAACGCTAACCGATGAGCCCATGGGTGCCATCTATTACCCACTGGTCCAGGGGGAAGGAGTCGACCGCAGCTACCTCACCCAATCCATGGGCTACGCAGTCAAGACCTCGGTGCCGCCTACATCCGTCGTCTCGGCCATCAGGAACGAGCTGGCTCAGATGGATGCTACCATCCCCATGGCGAACGTGCGCACGATGGAGGATCGCACTCGGGACGCCCGAGCCCCCATGGCGTTCACCATGCTCATGCTGGCAATCGCCGCCGGGGTCGGACTTCTGCTGGGGGCCATCGGCCTCTACGGTGTGGTTTCCTATGTTACAGCGCAGCGAACCCGGGAGATCGGCGTACGGCTTGCCCTCGGCGCAGGACAGGCTTCGGTCCGAGGGATGATCATCCGCCAGGGAATGGTAGTGACGGCGGTGGGTTTGGGGGTGGGACTGTTCGGCGCTTACGCTCTGAGCCGTTTCATGGGTGCCCTGCTCTTTCAGGTCGACGCCGATGACCCCTTCACCTTCGTTTCGGTGGCCCTCGTACTCCTTCTCGTGAGTTTGGTCGCTACCTGGATCCCGGCGAGGCGGGCAGCAAGCACGGACCCGGTACGAGCCCTTCGATGGGAATGATCGGATAGGCGCCGGCAGTGGAACCTGGCCAGAGGCATGCCCTTTCTTGAGGTGATTCAACCTTTCGATGTCGGCCACCATCCTACTTCTGGCAGGTCGGTCCGAGTGAGGGCTTTGTAGCCGGTTGTCTGGAGGTAGATCGTGAGGGAGATCAAAAGGATCGCGGGATGGATTTCGTTATGGGGTGGGTTGGCCTCAGGGGTCGGAGCCGCACGGGCTCAGGAGCTTCCCCTGGACTCCCTTCTCAAGGCCCATAGCTATGGCCTTTCTATCCAAGACGGAAGCCTGGTTGGGGAGGGGCTCGAGGTGCTCCTGGACGCCACTCGGGACGCTCAGTTCGTGGCCATTGCCGAGGAACACAACGTCAAAGAGCTGAACCGGTTCGCAGAGGGCCTCTTTGCCGAGCTGAACCGTGTTCAGGGATATGAATACCTGGTGTTGGAGCAGGGCGGGATCGTGACGTCCTGGTTGGGATCGGGCGAGATGCGGGGAAACCTGCAGGGCATCGCAGATTTCGCCGGACGGTATCCCTACGCGGCCACGTTTGCCACCGACGAGGAATTCTCTCTCATGGCGAAAGTGGGGACCCTCTCTTCTTCTCCGGCCAGCCCGGTTTGGG
>JBDHGR010000563.1:0-3165 GCA_039589815.1 Gemmatimonadota bacterium
AAGGGCTGCAGCCAAGGCCACGAGTGCAGCAGCGATCCGAGGCCAATACCGGGTGATAATCCGGTAGGTGGAGCCGGGCTCAGAAGCCTTCTCTTCCGGTGGTCCTTGGGAGTCGGATTCGTTTTCAGCCATAGTGCCCCTAACCTACCCCATCCGTCCGAATCCACCATGTACTCCTCCCCTGCACCGAGCCATCGTAGAGCACACTTCAACCAAGAGGAGAGGAGGAAGAACCCGGCTGAGAGGTAGGATCAATCGACGCGGCAGGACTCAAGCAAGTCAGTCTCCGATAAAGCCGGGGCGGTTCACTCCGTTATACCCGGCGTGGTTCACAAGGCGACTCTGGACCCAGGGAATCCATTGATGCGGAGAAAGGGAGAGGGAAGAACTACGAGGGTGGAGGGCCGTACCGTGCCCCTTCACGCCTGATCGAGAATCTCCCGACTGGACGAATCGGGATCTTCCTCGTACGGTGAAGCATTCTCACCCATCCCTGCCGCAGGAGTCAGATATGCGCGAGACCATCCGTTTCCGGTTGAACGGCCGGGACACGACCCTCGAGACCGACGGGACCCGGAGCCTGCTCTGGGTCCTGCGCACCGACCTCGAGCTCACGGGAGCGAAGTACGGGTGCGGGATCGCAGAGTGCGGGGCCTGCACGGTCCTGGTGAACGGCGATCCGGTCCGATCATGCCTCTACCCGGTGTCCCAGCTTCAGGACGCCGACGTCATCACCATCGAGGGTCTAGCCCAAGACGACGATCTCCATCCGCTCCAGGAGGAGTTCGCCGAACGGGGGGCCTTCCAGTGCGGTTACTGCACACCTGGTATGATCCTGGAGGCGTACAGCCTCCTCACCAAAAATCAGCGTCCGACCCGGTCAGAGATCTCGAGCGGAATGGACGGAAACCTGTGCCGGTGTGGCGCCCACAAGAGAATCTTGGAAGCCATCGAAGCCGCCGCCGCGCGGCTGTGAGGAGGATACGATGAATAGGAACGATCTGGGGCCGATGGCCGTTGACCGCCGGGACTTCCTGAAGTTCACCGGTGGCGGGATCGCCGTGGCCGTGACCCTGAAGGACGCTTCCCTCCTCTCGGAGGCGATGGAGCAGCAGCGGGGTTATCCAACGGACTTCAACGCCTACGTGCGGGTCGGCGAGGACGGCCGGGTCTCGGTGTTCTCCGGCAAGATCGAGATGGGTCAGGGCGGCGAAACCTCCCAGGCTCAGATGGCTGCCGAGGAGCTCCGGGTGTCACTGGATTCCGTCGACATGGTGCTGGGCGACACGGATCTTTGCCCAAGGGACTCCGGCACCTGGGGCTCCATGACCACGCGGATGTTCGGGCCTGCCTTGCGAGCTGGGTGCGCAACGGCCCGTGAAGTACTCCTCGAGCTGGCCGCGGAGCGCCTCGGCGTGGCCACGGACAAGCTCCAGGTGGAGAATGGCGTGGTCTCCGCGGTGGGGGGAGAGGGTCGGGTGACCTATGCCGAGCTTGCCAAGGGACAGAGGATCGAGAGGACCCTGGACCGGGAAGCGGTCCTCCAGGCTTTGGAGGACTGCACCGTAATGGGCACCTCCCCCAAACGTTTCGATAGGAGGGAGAAGGTCACCGGCAAGGCCCAGTACGCAGGCGACATCAGGCTTCCTGATATGCTCCGGGCACGGATCCTCCGCCCGCCGTCACACGGCGCCACCCTTACGAGCGTCGACACCTCGGCGGCTGAGGCCGTACCTGGGGTCACCGTGGTCAACCAGGACGGTCTCGTGGCGGTCCTCCACGAGGACCGGGAGGTGGCCGACCGGGCCTTGGGGCTCATCGGGGCAGAATTCGACGTACCCGAGCCGACAGTGAACGACCGGACCATTTGGGACCACATCGTGGCGGCTGCCCCCGTCGGCCGTACGGGCCACGAAGCGGGGAACCTGGACGCCGGGGCAGGTGCGTGCACCAAGATCACGGAGAACACCTACTACGACGGCTACGTGGCCCACGCTACCATGGAGCCCCACACGGCGCTGGCCTCGGTGGAAGACGACCGCGTCACACTCTGGGTCTCCACCCAGAGCCCCTTCGGGGACCAGGGTCGCGTCGCTCGGGCCCTGGAGATCGATCCATCGCAGGTCAGGGTCATAACGCCTTACGTGGGTGGGGGGTTCGGCGGAAAAGCCTCGAACAACCAGGCGCTGGAAGCCGCGCGACTCGCTTGGATCACCCGGCGTCCGGTCCAAGTCATGTGGACGCGGGACGAAGAGTTCTTCTACGACACCTACCACTCCGCGGCGGTGGTCAAGATCCGCTCCGGGATCGATCCCGAAGGACGCATTCAACTCTGGGACTATCACGTGTACATGGCGGGGACCCGGGGTGCGGAGGTCATGTACGATGTGCCCAACGCCGCTGTAGTTTCCCACTCGGCGCGAGGCGTTCACCCCTTCGCTACCGGGGCGTGGCGTGGCCCCGGCGCGAATACCAACATCTTCGGCCGGGAGTCACAGATCGACATCATGGCTGCCGACGCCGGCATCGATCCCTTGGAGTTCCGGTTGAGTAATGCCACCGACCCGCGTCTGCGGAGCGTTCTGGAGGCGGTCGCGAAGGCCGCCAACTGGACGGCTGCTCCGGCCCCCAGCGGCCGGGGTCTAGGCGTGGCGTGTGGCCTGGACGCCGGCACCTACGTGGCCCATGTGGCGGAGGTCACGGTCGACGAGTCCACGGGGGAGGTCCAGGTCGAGCGTATGGTGTGCGCCCAGGAAATGGGCGTGGTGGTGAACCCAGACGGTGCCACAATGCAGATGGAGGGGTGCATCACCATGGGCCTGGGATACGCCCTCATGGAACACATCCGGTTCCAAGGCGGTGACATCCTGGACCGGAACTTCGACACATATAGGATTCCCCGGTTCTCGCATCTCCCGGAGATCGAGACTGTGCTGGTCGAGAATAGGGAAATGGCCCCTCAGGGAGGGGGCGAACCTGCCATCGTGTGCATCGGGGCCGTGCTCGCAAACGCTGTTTACGACGCATGCGGGTCCCGGGTATTCACCATGCCCTTTACGCCCGAGTCTGTGCGACGGGGAATGACAATGGGCTGAGTTGGTCCGTCTCCCATGGGTTCAAGAACCAAAATCGCGAGCCTTTCTTTGAAAAGGACTCTCGGATTTC
>JBDHGR010000564.1:0-3142 GCA_039589815.1 Gemmatimonadota bacterium
CCAGCTCTTTGGTGGACCGCGACTTATTCGGGACCCGGACGAGATCCCCCGGTCGCGCCTCCAGGCGGCCCTACTGAGCCTGGTATTCGGTGGTGACGACCCCGCCTTGGAGCGAGAAAAGGCCATTTCCATTCTATGGCCAAGCGAAGAGCCGGTGAAGGCTCGACGGAGGCTGAGCCAGCTCCTTTACATGTTCAGGGCAAAAACGGGGAGGCCCGGTATTATCGGGACCAGGAGGGACGAGATACACAGAGCCTCGTCAGGAGTCTCCTGCGACCTGGAGGACTACAAAGCAGCCCTCGAGGACCAGCGCTTCGGACTCTGCTCCAAACTTCTTGGGAAGGGCTTTTCCCCGAAGACATCAGGGTGGGCGAGCCGACAACACACGGATTGGACTAAAGCGCGGGAGGCGGAGCTGCGGCGACAGCTTCGAAAACTGGCGGAACGCCGGTGGCGTACCTGCACGAAAGAGGAGGACTGGGAAGAAGCGTGCGTGCCGGCAGAGGTATTGTTCGATCTGGCACCAGATGACGAAGACCGGTTACGGCAGCTGATGGAGGCCAGAGCGAGGGCCGGGCGTCCTGCCGAGGCCGAGGAGGCCTACGAGGAGTATTCAACGCGACATCAGAATGGGAGTTGGGTCCCCCAGGAGCAGACGATGGCGCTTCTGGAGGGGATCCGGGTGACGCTTTCCTCGGCGGGAGCCGCCTGGGTACGTGAAGTGGGGAAGGGGCCCCCGGAACCTCCGCTTCTAGGGCGAAACAAAGATCGGAGCCACCTTCGGAAAAAGCTGAGGGACCCGCCGGAATCGGAGCTCCGAGGAGTCATTATCTCGGGAGAGGCCGGAATAGGAAAGACCAGGCTCGTCCGCGAAGTCCTGCAAGGCCTCCCCGTAGATGGCCAGCGTGTTTTCTCTGCGGAATCCGCCGAACTCGAACAGCTGATCCCTCTCAACCCCCTTATCGAAGCTTTCGATTGCCCCGGCGTGGGAAAGGTTCTGCGCCAACTCGAGGAACCCTGGCGCACGGTCCTCTATGGTGTCATGCCTAGGCATTACCTGGGGGCGGGTCCGATTCCAGAGGCTCCTCAGATCCAACCGGGAAGTGTGCCCAGGCGGCTGTTCGAGGCTTTCTATCAACTTCTTCGCTCCCTTGTACGAGAGGGCCCGATCATTCTGGTCCTGGAAGACCTCCAATGGGCAGATGAAACGACTCTTTCCGTCCTCGATTTCCTGGTCCGCCGGTGGAACCACGGCGACTTTCAGATCCTGTTCTCCGTCCGTGGAGAGGAAGTAAAGAGGAACCCTGGCCTCGGTCGGTTTTTGGAGAACCTCCGGATCGAGGTGGATTTCGAGCAGGTCCCGCTGGAGGAACTGGAACCCCAAGACAGTGAAGCCCTGATCAGACATCTCGTCTCCAGGCCCCTGGATGCGGAGAGGATTGCCCAAATTCGATCTCTGGCCGGGGGGAATCCGTACTTTCTGATTGAACTAACCCTGGAGTTTCTGGCCGACCGCCTAGGCCCGATGGCAACACCCCAGGATATCGTTCCAATCCCCGTCTCCATCCGACAGGTCCTCGACCGACGCTTAACCCAACTGTCCGCCCACGCCGAGCGCGTCCTGGACTCACTCGCTGTGTTCGGCCGTCCACTGAATATCCACGGACTCACCCGCATCGCCGAACTTCCAGGGCCCGAATGCCTCTCCGGACTTGATCAACTCCACGAATTTCGGCTGGTCACGAACCGGGAGCGTCGGGAAGTGATCAGCCATGAGCTGGTTAGGCAGACGGTGTACCAAGGGCTTTCGGAGAGCAGAAAAGCCTGGCTCCACGACAGGGTGGCCCGGCACATCCTCACGACCCGAAAGCCAGTACCGGTGGACGAACTTGCACTCCATTTCCACCGCGCAGGGGCAAGTGCCGATGCGAGGGTCTATGCGACCGAGGCCGGTGACCGGGCGGAAGCGTCGGGAGCGATCCCCGAGGCCCTCCGATTCCTCCAAATCGCCAGAGAACACTCTGAAGAGCCCACCGCCGTTGCCGACCTCATAGGACGAATGGGCCACCTCAACTACAAGTATCAAAACCTAGAAGAAGCCGCGCCCCTACTGGAAATCGCTGCACAGCGGTTCCGAAGGCAGGGGGATCAGGCTCGGGCCATCACCGCGGAGGTGGAGAGGATTGACTGTTTGGCGCAGCGGGGGAGTCACCTGGGTTTGGATTGCTTGGAGGAACTCCAACTCCTTAAAGAGGAAGCAAAAGTTTCTGGGCTTTGGGAGGTGTTTAACGAAGCCTTGGATGTGGAGGCTCATCAACTCGAGCGGGAAGGTGATCTGGAGGGCGTCAGGTCGGTCTTGAGACAGGCCTTTGACAACCTGGACCAAGGAACTCCCGAAGCTCGATGCAAGGCAAGGGCCATGGTCGCACTCAACATATATTTCGGATCACCCGAGATCGGACCACCGGGAAGGAGCTTAGAGGCGGCCCGAGACTCCGTGGAGATTGCCCTAAGAACGCCCAATGACGAGCTGGTCCTCTATGCTCTGAATCGGCTGATCCTAGTCCTCCACTACCAAGGGAGATTGCACACCCCTGAGGGCATTAAAGCACTTTCTGAAGCTGAGTCTAGGCTGGGAACCTGTGGCGACCTCATCCTCAAGTTCGACGTTAAGCTCAACCCAGCCGTCTGGCATTTGGAAATAGGTGAGCTTGAGTTGGCCCGAACGTCACTCGAGGCCCTCGACCAGCTATTGGGCGGCGACCAAGCACAGGCCGCTCAGGCGAGGCTCCATTTAAACCTCGGTGAACTGGGCCTGGTTTCCCACGATTTCTCCACCGCCGAAACTGAATTTCGGGCCGCCGAAGAACTCGCGAACGTCCCGTCTCCCTACTTCTATGGCACCTTGGCCAACGCTGGGTTAGGCCTATGCAGTCTCTTGACCGGGAACCTCCCGGAAGCTCGGAGACGGGAATCTGAGCTGCCCAACCTCCCCAATTATTGGACCTATGACCCAACCGTCGTGGTCACTTTTAAAGCCCGAATGCTCATGAAGAGACAAGATACAAACCGGGCGATGGAACTATTGGAGAAAACAAGGGAGGGAGTCAGGGACCGACTAGTCCCCGGCTGGTTGAGGCTC
>JBDHGR010000565.1:0-5792 GCA_039589815.1 Gemmatimonadota bacterium
GAACTGCCTCCCACCATCCAGCGAGCGGGCAGCCAGCAGCTCCCCCGTCCTCACCAATCCCAAGCCCTCGTCCATCTCGGGGCCAATGAGGTTCTGCCCCCCCTCGCCACGGCTAAGACTCAGGTAGGCGGTCTCTACACCCATTCCCCGAGCCAGGGCCGTAAGAAGAGCGGTGTCCTCATCGTCCGGGTGGGCGCCGATCAACAACACCCTCTTCACCCCGTCCAGGCGCCGCAGAAGGAGTCCGGTTCCCACGAGCCCCTCGGACCACGGGTCGTCATGGGAGGCCAGGCTAAAGACGGGATACCCGGGAGCGCCCTCAACCCCGGAGCCCCTGGTGGTTTGGGCCCCGGAAGGACCGCAGGCCACGAGAAGTGCGAAATACAGAAGAAAGAGAGGTCGTTTTATCATGAAGGGAGGAACCCTCGGTGCCCTATCCAGGTTCCGCGGTAGTGGCCCCACTGGGGTTAACACCCGCTTCGGAGTAACGACGCTAACCCCCGAAGGCCCCCTGATATTCCCGCCAGACGGCGATAAAAGCGTAGACCGTGGCGAAAAGGATTACAGGAGGCAAAATGAACCGGACTGCTCCCATGATGGCCGGCACGAAGCGCTTAGACCGTTCGGAGGCTCCTTTCCGCAGCTCGTCCGCAGCACCTACCGCCACCCAACCCACAAAGATGGCCATGAAGAAAGCGCCCAAAGCCAACATGGCCTCGGCCAGCCTGTCAATCACGCCAAGGAGGTCCAGGGAGCTGGCCGGCAACAGACCCAACAAGGCGATCAAGACTCCCGCGGCGATGGAGGCCGGTTTTCGCGGCAGCTTGAACTCGTCGATGACCGAAGCGGCCACCACCTCCAGGAGCGACACGGCAGAGGTCACGGCCCCCACGATGAGAGCGATGAAGAAGAGGACCCCGATCCCCCGTCCGATGGAGCCCATTTCCACGAAGGCCCCGGGAAGTGCGATGAAGAGGGCGCCCACCGTGCTCTCGCTCACGTCCCCTTGAATCCCCAATGCGTAGATGACCGGGAACACCACCAGCCCTGCAATGAAGGCCACCCCGAAATCCGAGAATGAAATCGTCACCGCCTCCCGGTTCATATTTGCGTCGTCCGAGAGGTAGGAGGAGAATGTGAGCATGCACCCCATTCCCAGGCTCAGCGAATAGAATGCCTGCCCTGCCGCTTGGCTGAGGATGTAGGGATCCAACAATTCCGAGATGGAGGGTCTGAGGTAGACTGCGTACCCCTCCATGGCCCCATCCAGGGTGAACGCCCAGATGGCCAGGAAGATGAGAATGCCGAAGAGGGTCGGCATGAGTATGAGGGCCGCCCGCTCGATGCCCTTTTGAACTCCCATGCTGACGATGAGGATGGTCGTCCCCATGACGGCCAGGTGATACCAGATCGGGGACAGCCCCGAGGTCACCGATTCGAAGTGCCCACCCGTATCCGCAGGAAAACCAATGAGGATTCCGTCCAGGGCATAACGCACCACCCACCCCGCAATGACCGAGTAGTATGCCAGGATGATGAAGCCGGTGGCTACGTACATGAACCCGAGAAGGGACCAGCCTCCACCCCCCAACTTCCTGAGAGCCCCAATGGGAGAGAGCCGGGAACCCCGGCCGACAGAAAACTCGGAGAGCATCAGGGGGATGCCGATGGCCAGCGTGAGGATGATGTAGAGGAAGACGAAGGCCGCCCCGCCTCCCTCGGCCGCCACGTAGGGGAACCTCCACATGTTCCCCAAACCCACGGCGCTCCCCACTGCCGCAAGGATAAAACCTGCCCGGGATTTGAAATACTCCCGCTGGCCGCCCTGATTGCGCTGCATGGTGCCCTCGAGCTCAGATGATCCTACGGTGCCCCGAGCAGCTCCTTACCTCTCGGGGAATCCGCCAATTAAAGGGCACTTCGACGGGACCGTCAAGGAACTTCTGCCCCCCGGGCTTCTCGCAAGGACCCTCTCTTGGTCAACGGATTGCTACCCTCCGCACCAGAACCCGGGGAACATCGAGCTCGTCCCGCTCGATGAAGGCGGCGAGCCCTCCGGGCCCGAAGGCATCGGGGATCCGACCCTCCGAGGGAGAAAGGGACCCCAGATATGCTCCTGTCGAATCGATGAGATCAATGGGTCCGGCCTCCCCTACCCTGGAGCCGCTCCGCCTCAACCAAATACGCCCCTCCCAATCCACCGCCATCTCAGCCACCACAGGTATCTCCGTGGCAAAGACCATGGTCTCCAACCGGGCCTCCATCATGGCCTTTGCCTGGCTGGACGCCATGGAGCTGGTGGTTCCCTGATCGGTCCGCATCACGATCCTGGGGCCACCGGAGGCCGCCATCTCTTCCTTCCGGCGATTCTTCTCCGCCTCCCTGTCCTGTCGCTTGACTTCCCGGGGAACGAAGGGGCGGCGGATCAGCTGCCGTACTTCGCCCCCCAACGTCATGACCTTCACCTCATAGGTGGTGGAGTCCACCAGCGCGATCCGACCGTCGGGAAAAATCCCCGCCCTGACCTCCGGATCAAAAGCCCTCATGGGAGGAGCCTGGAACCTGATTCCGCCCCCACCGGTGGTCTCCAGGTCGGGGGGACCTTCAGCGGTGGCTGGATTCCACGCCTCGAAGATGGTATCCACCTCGATCCGATCCCCGAGGGAGAAGAGGTGAACCGGGAGAGTGGCGGGAAATTCCATCTCCCCACCAACCGTCCGTCTCATGCCCACCACACCGCCACCCGGAGACAGGATTCCACCGTCGGGGTGGGAGAGGAGGCCCCCCGACGGGAAGAGCATCGTTCCGGGGTCCATGGGCACGGAGGTTCTATACCTTCCATCCGGGTGAAAGACACTGAATCCCCCGTAGCCCACATCGAACACTCTCACCTCCCCCTCCCTGGTCACAGATAGGGCGAGGGGCATTCCAAACTCACCAGGCCCACCACCCTCGCCACCCATTTCCGTCACCAAACTCCCATCCGGACCCACCTTCACCACCCGGAAGTTGTCGACGTCCAGGAGGTAGAGGTTTCCATCCTTGTCGAAGGCCACGCCGGTCACCCGGGAGAAGGTCTCCCACTCGTCAACGGCGAGGGAACCCACGCTGTAAACCTCCTGGACATCCAGGGTCAGTGGGTAGGAGCGAGAAGCGCTACAAAGACCGCGAGGAATTCCGGGATTCCGAGGGGAGCGATTGGATGGTTCATAAAGCGGCCTGTGCTGAAAAAAGGGTGGAGTGGCAGAATGAAGTCGCTATCCTTGGGCATAGATGCGCCGGTTCGGACACAAGGTTGCCCGGCTGCCCCGGACACGTCCAGTCACCCGGAGAAAAACCCGTGCACCAAAATCCCGTGAAACTCGCCGAGATCCTGGCGGACATCCAGGATTACTGGGACCCCCACATCGTGGGCGAGCTCAACGGCCAGCACGTGAAGCTGGCCAGGTTGAAAGGCCCGTTCGTTTGGCACCACCACCAGAACGAGGACGAGCTTTTTCTCGTACTGAAAGGTGTGTTGAAGCTGGAACTGAGGGATGGCACCGTAACCTTGGAGCCGGGGGAGTTCTTCATCGTGCCCCGCGGAGCAGAGCACAGACCGGTCGCCGAAGAAGAGGTCCACGTGTTAATGTTCGAGCCGGCCTCCACCCTGAACACCGGGAACGTCAGGAATGAACGTACCGTGGACCGGCCCCGGCGTGTTTGAGAAGAGCTTGTGCAACCAAGAGCAACCATGACCTCCACCGATTTTCGCCCGGATTCCCGCCTTTTTCCTTTCGAGTCACGGTGGCACGAAGGTCCAGCGGGGAAGATCCACTACATAGACGAGGGTGAGGGTGAACCCATTCTTTTCCTCCATGGGAACCCCACCTGGAGCTTCCTCTACCGAGGCATCGTCATTCGGCTGAGAAAACGGTTCCGGTGTATAGCCCCCGATCTACCGGGGTTCGGCCTGTCCGATCACCCCTCGGACTACCGCTATACGCCAGAAGAACACGCCTTTTCTGTCCAGGAGTTCGTGCAGGACCTGGACCTTGAAAACCTCACGATAATGGGGCACGACTGGGGCGGGCCCATCGGGATGAGGGTTGCTGTGGAGGAGCTGGACCGGATGCGTGCGCTCGTGATGGGCAACACCTGGTACTGGCCCACCACGGCTCTCCACCTGAAGGCCTTCAGCTGGATCATGTCCACTGGCTATGCTCAGGGCCTGATCCACAAAAAGAACCTCTTCGTGGAGAAGATCGTTCCCCTGGGCGTCAAGCATCCCCTGGTCGGCGAAGTTCTACAACATTACCGGGGCCCCTTCCCGACTGTGGACAGTCGGGCGGGAATCGCCGAGTTCGCTCGTCAGATCGGCCTCTCTGCCAACTGGCTGGCACAGATCGAGATCGATGTGCGACGGAAGCTGAGGGATCTCCCCATTCTCCTCACCTGGGGCATCGATGACCTGGCCTACACACCGGCCTTCATGGACACGTTCCTCAGGGATTTCGAACATGCCAGCGTCGTGAGGCTGGATGCGAAGCACTACATCCAGGAAGACACTCCTGGTGAGGTGAGCAAGGCCATCACCGAGTTTCTGTTGGCTTGAAGAGCCCCTCAACGCCGGAGCAAGAGGATGTCGCCGTAACAAGCCGCAGCTGAGGCGGCTGTGTCGTCAGCGTCCGTCATCACAGCGAATCCCACGATGGAAGGCGGGTCCTCGCCGAAAGCCTCCCGATAATCCTGAAGAACATTCCGCTCCTCCGTCCACCACGTCCTGGCCTCCTTTGCCCCGCTCCGGACCACGAACTGAACCGCCTGGTCCGTATAAGCGCTGGGAGCCATGGTCCCTGGAGAAGCCAGATTACCCCAGACATAGATCAGGGACCTTCCAGGAGCCTCCCCACCAAACCGTCCGCCAGCCAGCCGGTGCTTCATTCGCCCCCAAAAGCCGGCCTCGTCCGGCTGGAACTCAAAGTTCACGAATAAACGGGCGGAGAAATCGTCCCCTTCTTTCTTCGTGAGATCACCCCCCGGAACCGGACCATCCACCCACCAGCTCCAGGTGACTCGGGGGTAGGCTTCCGGATCCACGTCCACACGTCGGATGATCCCTGAGGCGGTGGCTGTCGCTGTCGCCGCCATGCAATACCTGCCGCTCTGCTGCGCAGCCAGAAAACTGGTTTCTCCCTGTTCATCTCCAAAGATCAGTCGAACCCACCCCGCTGGAAGGGAATCGGAGGACGGAGAAGAAGTAAAAAGGGCTACCGGGAGGGTGTCGGGCGGGCGGTCGTCCGTTCCGGAGGCCACCTGGGCTTTTGCCGTGGAGGGCAGGACAGAAAGGAATCCGGCCACGAAGAAGACGAGCCTTGGTCTCGATACGAACACTTCCCTAACCCTCCTCTATCCCCTGGCAAGGAGCTGCGGACGCTTCCGGAGCCGATCCCAATCACTCACTTCTCCCCTCACGGCGTGCATGGATCCCGGTGCCCACCCTTTCACTTCATCGTTCCGCTCGTCAGGGAAGAAGACCGCGACCTCCAGCTCGGAGCCCAATAACGTTCCCGTGACCATTTGTCCGTTCCGGTACTGGGAGTCGGAGAATACTCCGAAGCTACGGTCCACCCTCTTCACCTCCAGGGTGAACTCGAACGATTTCCCCATGAGATCTCTGATGAGAAGGTCTTTTTCTCCACCGAAGATCTTGGCGTCAACGATGGCACGGACCGCATCGGGTAAATCGGTCGAGTCCACGGCCAGCTCGATCTCCCCAGGTTCGGGGGCCTCCTCCGTTGGGAGTTCAATCT
>JBDHGR010000566.1:0-3137 GCA_039589815.1 Gemmatimonadota bacterium
AGCTTCTTCGGGTGACAGCTTGCTGAGCGAATCCTCGCTCAGTTCTGCATAGTTCCGTTCCAGGATGGCCTTTCTCTCATCCGAAGCGTGCGACTCCCAGTACTCATCTTGAGCGGCAAAGAAACCCTGCATGAAGCCAATAGGGGGAGACCCGACCACCACGACGTGCGTAACCCGGCCTGGGTATCTTCTCGCATACTCGAGCGCAAAACTGCCAAATATCGAATGGCCAAGCACCGCAACCGTCTCGAGACCGAAAGCCTGACGGATCTCATCCATCTCTTGGGCGACGCTTTCGACCGTGATCGTCTCGACGTCGAACCCCGAATCCGAAGGAAGGAAGAGCCTCGAGTCCACGCAGTATATCCTGAAATGGTCCAGGATCGGTCCGGTGAAGAGCCGTGATCCGTAAACGGCGCTGGCAATCGTTAGCAACGGCGCACCCTTCCCTTTGACTACATAGGGTCGCTCGATGCCACCTGCGGTTACGACACCTTCGCTTGGGCTGGCCTCGTCGACTGTTCCGGTTTCGCTCTGACAAGCGGCGGCCACTAGGACTGCAGCGGCCGCGGCGAGACGTGTCCTCGGTCTGTTGTGCCCCAGCATTTCAATCGCCCCTTACTCAAACCGCATAGCATCAACAAACTGAAACACCACGAACGCCCCCCGCGGAGTACGCAACCGCCCGCTGCACGAGCTTCCGCTCTTTCAGGCGTTCAAAGAAGGACGACTCCTGCACGGTCTTGGCCCACATAGGAAGGAGACTACCCGCTCCAGCCCAGTCAGCCACCAGTCAACAGAATGTCGTGTGGGTAAGGTGGGCGCAAGGATGGGAGACGGCGAGGTCAATCGTCATAGAACCGAAGGACGTCAGGTGGGATCTCATCCATTCCCGACTCTGTAACCACCGCCCGGGAGAGGCCGAACTTTTCGGTGGCGGCTCCAACCGCCCTCCGAACAGGATACGGAACGTCCGGCGAGAGGAAGACTTTTTCGAGTAGTTCCTGATGGTCCGCTTCTACGAAAACACCTGCCGGTGTGGCGCGATCAAGCAACTCAAGGTCAAGACCCGGGAGCCCTGGGATGCTCTGAACCAAGGGGCGTGGTTTTCCGGTGGTCAATGGCCTTTTTGAGCGGTACTCATCCATTCTACGGCGGGCTTCAATGGCGTCCACCTCTCTAGGCTCAAACCTGATAATGAACCTGATCTCGTGCTCGTGTTTGAACTCGGGTCTTTTTCGAGAGAGCAGATTGATCGGATCATTCCCTATCCGACTGCCTTCATAGCTTCCGTAGGTGACATCATGCCAGGAGACTCCGCCTCGCGCAGAGAGAGCTTTCATTACTCGCGCGGGGGTGGATCGAATCGCGACGCCAAGTCCAAGGTTCACATAGTGGGCCCATAGCGCAGCCGACTCCACGTCCGACCTGTGCCAGCAGCTAACACCGTGGGCCTCAAGGGATTCCTGTTTTGGGCCATGATGGGCTCTCCACTGCTCGTTCATTTCTTCGGATTTCAAAGAGCGATGGGTGAGCCGAAAGGCGCCAACGTCAGCAGTGCCCCAGGCCCCCTCCCATTGATCGCCGAGAGCGCTAGGCTTTGCGAAGAAGAGGCCGTGAGCAAGGGTGGACACGTAGGTCGCGAGGTTCATGTACCGCCAGATGGCACCGCCAGTCGCCTCTGCCACGAAGCCCTCCATTCAACTAGGGATCTAGCCTTGGATCTAATTGCTCAGGGGTTTCAGGAGGCACCCTAAACCCTCCACCAACCCCCGCGCAAAACCTCCGTTACCACCTCCGGGGAGTGACCCGAAACCAACGAACAAAACCTCACAACCAGCAGGAGTCGATACCGGACTCCTGCCGTTGGAGGCTTTGCCAGTTTTGAGTCTTCAGGCGGCGGGAGCCGGTTCCTCCTTTGAGAACCTGGCTAGCACAAGGCCGATGACAGCGCCGGTGATCCCCGTCCTGACAGCCTCAGCGAAGGGATCGATGATGATAACGATCAGGTTCCCCAGGGGAAGCATCGCATACATGTTGAAATGCACACCGAACCACACCAAAAATCCCACGATTGCTCCGACCTTGAATCCCTGAAGCGGGGATTTAGATCCCGTCTTTTCTATGGCGAGGGTGACCAGGACAGCCAGAGCGATGTTCCCCAAAATCATCGGCCAGAGGAGAGAGGCCTCACGCATGAGGTCATCTGATTGGGTCATGTTCGCTGCGTAGAAGCTTGCGAGGAGAAGGTCGAAGATCAGGTATCCGAAGATCGCCTGGGCCACTGTACCTGCCACTGCTCCAGTCCCCAGCTTCTTGGCGTCCATACATACCTCCTCTTGTACAAGAGACGGGACCTCTGCGGCCCACAAGTGCCTGTGGACCTGCGCGTGTGTTTAGGAATCAGTCATTATGGTATTGGCTCGGACTGACCCGCGCAAATCCCCCATCCTCCAACTTGCGTCTTCGTTGCAGAGAATAGTTGGTAGGGTTAGATAAGTGGAGTTTTCCTACAACTTGGAGGTTCCTATGCGCACCGTTCTCGGACTAGCCCTGTGCTTCTTCCTTGGAGCTTGTGCCACGTTTGGTGGAGGTGGGCCAGATCCGTATGGCCTATGGGACATCGTGTCGGTGAACGGGGAAGCCCTTCCTGCCGCCGAGTTGGCGGAGGGTTGGTGTGACTTGAGAGCCGACGGTACCGAGTCGTGTACCCTGACCGTTGAGGGTTTACCCGAACCCATGACTGACACCTCGCCTTTCACCTTGGGTGAACTGGAGGACGGGTGCTTCCCCTATGAATCCACGGATGCTGAAGGGGTCACGTGGGTTGGTTCTATTTGCGGGGACGTGTTCACTGTAACCGGCGGGGACATAAATGTGGTCCTGCACAAACGCCGCTAACCCAAGACGACCAATTTCTCCACCTGACTTGGAGGTTGTATGAAAGGACTCATCGCAGGATTGGCCGTACTCCTAGTACTCGGAGTAGCGTTCTTTTTCTACTCATCCCCAGCTCCTCCACCGGCTGAAATGACCGAGGCTGAGATTGCTCAGATTGAGGCGGACGTGGGACAGGCCATTAGTGCCCGGTGGGCCGGATTTCGTGAGGGTCTGTTGGCTGGAGACATTGATGGGAT
>JBDHGR010000567.1:0-5745 GCA_039589815.1 Gemmatimonadota bacterium
GTGAACCGCCTCGGTTTCCCGCCCCCGGTGCTCTCGTCCTTGAGGGTTGGCGCAACGTCGGGGTTGGTGGATTGAAGAGCTGGCGCGAGGCCAAAGAGGATTCCGGTGGCGGCAGTCACCCCCAGGCCAAACAGGAAGGCTTTTCCTGTCATGGCAAGGTCCAGGCTCATGCCCCCCGGGAGAGGGAGCTCCATCCTGGTCAGGAGATTCAGGAGCCAGACCGATACTCCCATGCCCAGGATCCCGCCCATGGTGGCCAGCAGCGTGGTTTCTGTGAGGAGCTGGCGCACCAAGGTTCCGCGGCGGGCCCCCAGGGCCAGGCGCATGGCGATTTCCTTTTTCCGATCGGTCCCCCTGGCCAGAAGGAAGGATGCGAGGTTCGCGCACGCGATCAGCAGGACGACACCCACCAGGACCAAAGCCAGGACGGAGGAGAGAATGAGGACTCTGTCGAAAGCTGGGTTCATCACCACGTCCTTCGAGGGCATGGCGAGGAAACCCCGGGTTTCGTCCCAGGTCTCCGGGTAGGTCTCACGAAGGCTGGCAGCAACCCCAGCCAAGACCACCTGGGCTCCCTCCAGGGTGACGCCGGGTCGGAGCCGGCCTTTTGCGAAGTAGGATTGATTGTCCCGTGAGGCTAGGGGGTCCCCCGTCCCCTGCTGGATCTGCTGAACCATGTTGACGGGGACGATGAAGTCTATCGGTACTCCCGGAACGGTCCCGGGGTACTCTTGGTGGGCCACCCCCACCACCGTGTACCCGTGTCCGTTGAGGTGGATGGTCTGGCCGACGATCCCTGGATCACCGCCGTACACCCGTTGCCAGTATCCGTAGCCCAGCATCACCACAAAATGGGCGCCCGGGGAGACATCGTCCTCTGGCAGGAGCGTTCTTCCCACTGCGGCGTTGAGACCCAGGAGTGGGAAGTACGTGCCGCTCACCAACTCTCCCAGGAGACTTCCCACCCGGTCCCCCTCGTCCACCTGTCCGAAGGTGAAGCCGCCCACGGCAACCTCTTCGAAGACCTCCTTGGTGGCCTCCCTCACATCCAGGTAATCGGGGTAGGAAAGGGGGCTGTAGGGGAAGATTTCCTGGGTCAGGTAAACCTCCACGAGTGCATCGGCGTCCTGGTAGGGGAGATCCCGGAAGAGGAAGTCCTCTACGAGGGCAAAGACGGCTGCGTTGGTGCCGATACCTACCGCCAGGGAGAGAAGGGCGACTGATGTGAAGCCCGGGCTCCGAAGCATCTTCCGGACGGCATAGCGGAGGTCTTGAAGCAAAGTATCCATAAAGCCTCGGTGGACGGTGATGGTCTCGGCTCTCCCCGGGTTTCCACAAAGGGTATTGCCAACTTACCCTTATGACGAGTTTCCATGTGGTGAGTGTTTCAGGGAAAAGGTTCGGCGGCCCGTTCACGGATCGAGATCGAGAGGATGAAGATGGATTTGATGGTTTATCTGGCGGGTGAGATTCATAGCGATTGGCGGAAGCGGATTATCCAGGGTGCCGAGGCGGCGGGTCTTCCGGTGGAGTTCCTGGCCCCGGTCACGGATCACCCGGCTTCCGACGATGTCGGCGTGGATGTCCTGGGTGCGGAAGAAAAGGACTTCTGGAAGGATCACAAAGGTGCGATGATCAATGCCGTCCGGACGCGCACGGCCATTGAACGATGTGACGTGGTCGTGGTGAAGTTCGGCGAGAAGTACCGCCAGTGGAACGCCGCATTCGATGCCGGTTATGCGGCTGCCCTTGGAAAACAGCTCATCGTCATCCACCCGCCGGAATTTACCCACGCCCTCAAGGAGCTGGATGCCGCCGCCCAGGCCGTGGCCGAAACCCCCGAGCAGGTGGTGAAGATTCTGGAGTACGTGACCATCAAGGATTGAACTCAAGCGGCGTCCAGGTGGGGCCTACTTCCAGAGATCTCCCCACCTTTCCTTGTAGCGCGAATTCCTTGCTCTGACGGCGTCTTTGATGGAGTCGGGTTCACGGGCCTGTTTTATTGCCAGGAATACTATCCCGTCTCGGGCCCCTCCGATGCCGATCTCCACACCGTTTTCCAGGAGGAAGGTCCATCCCCTGTAGGACCGTCGGCCCGGGGCCGGAAAGCCTTCGTTGTGGGCGGAAAGATGGTCCACCACTGCTTTGGGGCCTTGGCGCACCGTCCAGGCTGCCCTCCTCGCAAGGAACCCAATCCAGGCATGGGAGAAAAGGGCCTCGGCCGGGATGTTCAATGTGAACCCGGGCCACCCTTCGTCGGATCGATCGGAGAACGCAACCTTCAACCCTTGGTCGGCCTCTGAAATCTCCACCAGCTCCCGTCCATCCGGAAGGAGTCCGAAAGTTTGGAAGGCATGCTGAAGGCCGGCGGAGACATTGTCAGCGATTTGAAAAAGTCCTTCTCGAATCGGATCCATCGTCGTTCTCCGTCGTGAAACTTCAAACCAACGAAGGCTGGGTTACCTTCGCAGAGGCTGCATCCTCCAATACGTCATAGACCTCCACGCCCATTCAAACGGCCCGAACCGAAACCGGGCCAGCCACCAGGGCGACCAAAGGAGTTGGATTGCCCAAACGGCGAAGACGATGAGGATCTGCCCTGTCCTTTCCACTCTGCCGTAAAGACCGAACCCGTGGCCGTAGAAGAGCGTCGTGCATAGGAGGGTTTGCATGAGGTAGTTGGTGAGAGCCATCTGGCCGGCGGCGGCGAAAGCCCGGTATAACCAGCTCCCGGCCCTGCTCTGACAGAAGAGCATCATGGCCCCAACCCATCCCAGGGCTACGAACAGGCTGCCCCAGTAGTTGAATTGGCTTCCGCCGAAGAACCCGGTTTCCATTGCCCAGTCCGTGGCCTCGCGGAACCAAACGCCGGCGATAACCAACGGGAACCCGAGGCAGACAGCGGCAAGGATCATCTTTTTGTAGGTGCGGGCAGGAAGGGCAGCGCTGAAGACTCCCAACTTGTAAAGCCCCATACCCACCAGCATCAAACCTCCGGCACGCCAGGAGATGAAGAAAAGGAACGAGCCGGTTTGCATCTGAAGCGCCGTCATGAAACGAAATTCGTTCTGGGCTCCCCACCCTCCTCGGTAGGCTGCCAGTTCCGCCGCGACCTGGTCCTGGGTCGGGGACCAGAAAAAAATCCATTGTGAATTGGGAGCCGAAGCTCAGTAGAGACGTGATTGCGACGGAGACGAGTCCCAGGATGATTAGGGTTTTCGGCTGTTTCTTCCTGAAGAGGTATACCAGGAAGCCACACATGGCGTACGAGTAAAGGATGTCTCCTCTCCAGAGGAGCCACGCGTGAGCGATGCCGAAGAGGAGGAGAATGACCGTGCGCCGGTAGTGCACCCGGGCAGGTCTCTTCCCCGACGCCTCCATCCGCTCGGCCATGAGGATGATGCCGGCGCCGAAAAGCATGCTGAAGATCTCATGACCAGGATCCCCAGAACCGCGAAACCCCGAAGAACGTCCAGAGAGAGGATACGCTCGGACTGGGTGGTTGGGCCGGTGAGCTCCGTCATGGGAACTGCCTTTGATGTTGTCAAGGTTGGCGGCCCAGCAGCACGCCAACGCGAAAGAATAGCTGGTAGCTCCTTCTCCGGCTACGTAGGTTAGCCGGAGCACCTTCAGGTCCTTTTTGACTACGGGAGTATTCTCCAATGGAGTGGTGGCAGATTCAGGAGCTTTTAATGACCAGTGCGGTGGCCCTGGCTGTTTTGATACCCGTTTGTGGTCTCACATACCGGTTCTTGGTCAGGCCGTCTCGAAGAGAGCGAAGGGAATTGCCGGGGGAGCTAGACTCCTCGGTCGAGGCCCTGCGGGATGCCCGCCTCGATCACATGGAGCGGCAGCTGGAAGGCATGGAAGCTGCGATTCAGCGCTTGGTGGATGTGACCGAGTTTGATCGGCAGCTGAAATCCGGCAAACCTCCCGAAGGAAGCAGCTGACCCACCCCTCCCGGGGCCTCCTTCCCGCCCCACCTCTCTTGCCCGGGGCTGACCCTCCCCTCTAGGCTGTCCCTATTCGACAGCCGACCATCCCGGAGGGTCCTATGAAACCGCACCGTTCCATCCTTCGCCTCACAGTCCTGCTTCTGGCCATCACCTTCACGCTACCGGCGTTGAGTCAAGCTCAGGAGCTCCCATCACCGGAGGACTTTTTTGGCTTCCAGATGGGATCTGACCGGAACCTCGCCCATTGGGACCAGCTTGTGGAATACTACGACCTGATTGACGAACAGAGTGATCGCGTCCAGGTCGTCCACATGGGTGAGAGCACGTTGGGGAATCAGTTTCTGGCCCTCTACATCTCTTCTCCAGAGAACCTGGCGAACCTGAACGAATTCAAGCGCTTGAACGCCATCCTCCAGGATCCTCGGGGTCATACCCAGGCGGAGATCGACTACGCCATCGAGAACGGGAAGGTGGTTTTTGTCCAGAGCTACGGACTCCACTCTTCGGAGGTGGCTGCCAGTCAGGGCATTGCGGAGGTCACCTGGGAGTTCGCCACGCGGAACGACGAAGAGGTGCTGGAGATCCTGGACAATACCATCGCCATCATGATTCCGTGCCTGAATCCCGATGGGGAGATCATGATCACGGAGTGGTACAACCGGTGGGTGGGAACGGAGTACGAGGGTGCCGGAATGCCCTGGCTCTATCACCACTACATCGGCCACGACAACAACCGTGACGCATTCATGACGGCCACGGTGGAGTCGGAGTACGGAGCCGAGATCATGTTCCGGGAGTGGATCCCCCAGGGATACATCGATCATCACCAGATGGGCTCCTACACGGCTCGCATGGCCATCCCCCCTTATGCCGAGCCGGTCCGGCCCGAGGCGGATCCGCTGGTCTGGAGGGAGATGTCATGGTACGGGGCCCACATCGGATACAAGATGGATGAAGCCGATTTGAAGGGAGCCATAGGCGCCGCCATCTACTCGGGATGGGGCCACTTCGGCTTCCATTGGATCACACCTTTTCACAATATCGCCGGGATGCTGACGGAGGGAGCCAGCGCTCGACTGGCCACGCCCATCTATATCCATCCAGACCAGCTGGGTGGATCCCGCCAGTTCCCGGAATACGCTGAACAGACCACTTTCCCCAACCCTTGGCCCGGAGGCTGGTGGCACGTTCGGGATATCGTGGAGATGCAGAAGGTCGCCACCTACGCTCCCCTGGAGATCGCTGCAAAGAACCGAAAGACGGTTCTCCGAAACGCATATAACAAGTCGAGTCGACAGATCCAACGGGGGTTGGAGGGCGAAGTAAAGGCCTATGTGATTCCGGCTGAACAGCACGACCCCCTTACCATGCAGAAGCTGATCAACAAGCTCCTCGGTCAGGGGGTCACGGTTGAGCGTGCCCCCGCCGAGTTCGTTCACGAGGGAAGAGTGTATGGCCCCGGCAGCTTCGTGGTCTCCATGGCCCAGCCCAAGCGTGGACTCATCCGGTGGGTCCTGGGCCAGACCTACTATCCCGACAACAGCTTCACCCGGGACACGGATGGAAACCCGATACGGCCCTATGACCTCTCTTCAGACAACTTCGCAGAGTTCATGGGAGTCCGGGCCGATCCTGTGAAAACCCAGCTGGAGGGCCCTCTCACCCGGGTGACGGATCGGTTGGACCCAGACGGCGATGTGACTCCCGGATCGAACGGTTATGTGCTGGATGGCCGCCTGAACGATGCTTTCCTGGCTGTGAATCGGCTCCTCGCCAGTGGGGCCTCGGT
>JBDHGR010000568.1:0-3134 GCA_039589815.1 Gemmatimonadota bacterium
TTGAGAGTGTGCCTCGACCTCAACCCACTTCTAGACCTCCGGGAGGCGGCGTCCCCACCAGGCTCCTGCAAACCCAAACCCCGACAGGATCAACAGAACACCGCCGGATCCCACTATTGGGGCCAAGAATCCAACGGTCCCCGCCAGAAGAAGAACGGCACCGATCACCGAGTTACTTACGGCGACGTAGTCTGTTCTTCGTACACCGCTGGCCATGTCCAAGAGGTAGGTCTTTCGGCCGACCCGAATACCACTATGGGCAATGGCCAGAAAGAAGAAGGCCGCTGGAGCCGCCCACGGTGCTTGATGGAGGATACCGAAGAAATCCAAGAGGAAGACAACCAGGCCTAGCGTGGCAGCCATGATGGCGGCGGAAACGAGGACTGAACGACTCGACTTGTCCGAGAAACGTCCCCAAAACCCGCTGGCCAAAGCCGCGGCCAATCCCGAAGCCAAGAGAAAAAAGCCCAGGAGATTCCCACCCGTGGAAGTCTCCCGGGCCAGGGTCACGTAGAATGGTGCGGCCAGCCCGGTGGACACCAGGAGGGCCCGGACCCAAACGAATCTTCTGAAAACGGGGTCGGTTCTGAGGAGCGAGAGGCGACCAAGGGCCTCTCGGATCCCGTTCGCCCCGCCCTCGGTAGCCCCCGGCGTTTCCTGCACCGATGCAAAAACGCCAGAAGCCAGGATCCAGAGGAAGGAGGCTGCCGCAAGTAGGCCGACAAGAACCAACCCGTCGGGCTCCCCCACGACAAGGAGGGACAGAAGGCTTCCCAGGAGGAGGGTGAGCAGTCCGGAAACCGCTGTTGTGAATCCGGTGAGACGGCCTCTCCGAGTTTTGGGTATTGTTTTTCCCGTGACGTCTTTTGATGCCACGGAAACCAATCCACGAGCCAGGCTGAAGAGGATCAAAAGGCCGATGAGGGCCAGTCCCGCCGCCAGCCCCTGGAGAAGTGTCAAAACGGCACCCATGCCCGCGAGGGCCAAGGCCTGGATCATGCCGCCCAACACCCAGAGATACTTCCGGCGCGGTTGGCCCCGAACTGCCGCAGCGATGAATAGTTGGGGGAGGAGTGAGCCCGATTCCCGAATGGGTACCAGGAACCCAACGAGGCCCATGGGTGCACCCGCGGAAGTCAGGACCCAGGGAAGCACCGTCTTCGCACTGCTCAACTCGTCAGCGAGCTTCGTGAGGGTTTGGCTGATTCCAAGCTTGAAGAAGTTCTCCGGCACTGCCGTGCAGGCTTCTTCAGGGATGTCCTTGCAGACCCGGGCATCCTCCTCTTCCATGAGGAATGCGTAGATGCGGTCTACTGCTGATCCCGGCTCAAGATCTTTTCCCATGGGTTCCCGGCCCCTGAGTGTACCGATGGTGTTGGGGGATCGCTGAGACCCCTGACCTCCTCAACCTTCTGGTTCCCCACCCTTCTGCGCAATCATGGCCTCGCTCCGGGAGGGTTGCCCATAGGTTCCTCCATCCTGGGAGAGGTCCACAACAAGACTGCCTAGCTATGGAAATCTCCCCGACTTCCCGGGTAAGGGATTCTCACAAGCTCTGGCACCCTTCCCCTCAGGCGGGTGCTTATGGGAATCACGGATAGACCCAGGCTCTGAGAGCGGGTGATCAACGAGGGAGTCAGGAAGAAATGGTCAAGCATCTAAGGGAGTTCCTTCGCCTCGAAGCTGCAGGAGGTTTGGTGCTCATGGCTGCCACCGTGGTGGCCCTGGTCGTGGCGAACTCCCCCGTTGGACCAGCATACAGGGCATTTTTGCAGGTTCCCTTCGAGATTCGTTTCGGAACAGTCGGTATCGAAAAGCCCTTGATCCTCTGGATCAACGACGGCCTCATGGCGGTGTTTTTCTTCCTGGTGGGTCTCGAGCTCAAGAGGGAGGTCTTGGAGGGCCATCTCTCCAGCGTCGGACAAGCCCTTCTTCCAGGGTTCGCCGCCGTCGGTGGCATGGCCGTGCCGGCCCTGGTCTTCTCGGCGTTGAACTGGGGTGACCCTATAGCCATGAAGGGATGGGCCATTCCGGCGGCCACCGACATCGCTTTTGCCCTCGCCATCCTTTCTCTGCTCGGCCCCAGGGTCCCCACCGCCCTCAAGGCATTCCTTTTGAGCGTGGCGATTTTTGATGACCTGGGTGCCATCGCCGTCATTACGATGTTCTATTCCTCGGAGCTTTCCCTGACAGCCCTCCTGGTTGCTGCCGCCCTGGTTCTGGGACTCTTCGCCCTGAATCGGAAGGGGGTCAGGCGACCTGCGGCCTACCTGTTGCTGGGAATTCCCCTCTGGGTGGCCGTGCTGAAGTCTGGAGTCCACGCCACCCTCGCCGGGGTCGTTGCGGCCATGTTCATTCCCATTCAACCGAAGGGCGAGTCCATGGAGGGCGATGAGGGCGGTTCACTCCTTCTCCACCTCGAGCACTCGCTCCATCCATGGGTGGCTTTTGGAGTACTCCCAGTGTTCGCCCTTGCCAATGCCGGCGTTCAGCTGGGAAATCTGTCCGTTGCCAATCTTCTGCACCCGGTTGCCCTTGGGGTGATGGGTGGTTTGTTGGTGGGCAAATACGTCGGCATCATGCTGATGGGGGGCCTTGCGGTCCTCCTGCGGGTTGCCGACCTGCCCGAAGGGGTGAACTGGAAGCAGATCCAAGGGGTTTCACTCCTCTGTGGAGTGGGATTCACCATGAGCCTGTTCATCGCCTCCCTCGCCTTCGAGCAGGGGGGCGGGGATTATCTCGGGTTGGAGCGAGTAGGGATTCTCGCGGGATCCCTCTTGAGCGGGGTGGCCGGATACGTCCTGCTCCGGATCACGTCACCAGGGAAGGATTCCTAGGCTCAAGGATCAGGCTTTCCGAACTCTTCCAGGAGAGTGTCCGTGTCCCATCCTGCATCTCGGTTCTCCCCTTCGGCCTCGAGCTCCGACAACATGAGCTCTTCCAGTGTGCTGATCCTCTCTCGAGCCGCGGAGAAATAGGCGGCCCGATCATGGCGCATGGTTCCGAGCTCTCGAACGGAGTCCTCGTCGTGGCGAAAGAAGGTCCGGCTAGCCCGATGCGTTTGATGCGCCGGGCGACCCAGCAGACGCAAGGCCTCCACGCCCATTCGGAGACCGGTTTCCACCCCCTCCCGG
>JBDHGR010000569.1:0-4986 GCA_039589815.1 Gemmatimonadota bacterium
GACCTCGTAGTACCGCGTTGCGTTCTCAGCTGTCAGAGGAATCCACTCGTCGACATGGGCCGGATTCCCCTCCAGGACCTCCCCGTTGGGCCGAATGGTGTGCCCGATGGACCACATGAAGCTCACTACAGGCCGGTGGGTCCCGGGGAAGTGTATCACCTCGTACCACTCCCAGGTATTGGAATAACCCCCGGCGGGCATCCCCAGGGTGTGGCCCAGGTCATTGTCCACCACGATGCTCATGAACTGGTCCAGATGGGAGCCGCCTGATGGTCCCGAAAAGACGATGAGCGGACCTCGAAAGTGGACTTGGGACGGTTGGAGGAATCCGTCGGAATCTCCAGGTGCATGAGCCAGCTTGAAGGGAACGGGAACCGTTACCGAGTCCCCCGCTTGCAGCGCTTCGAGGAGATCGTTCTCCAACCAGTCCATGAGCCAGGTTCCGTCGTCCACCGTCTCGGGGCCGCCACTGTCGAAAACCTCATGGGCAGCGAACTCGTCCCGCTTCATCTGAACGAAGGGTTCTACGATGTCGCTCAGTCGGAGCGTTCCGAAGGTGGTTTTGAAAGGCTTAGGCTGGATCCGCTGTACCGCATAAGGGCCCAACGACCCCCCTCCGCTCCGAGTGGCGTCGAAGAAGATGGCGTGGTCCAGAAATCCCCGGTCTTCGCCAAAGGCCACCAACCGGTCAACGTCTTCAATGAGGCTTGAAGACTCGAACCGGTGCCACTGCAAGACCAGTGCTCTTTGCCCTGCCGTCGGCAGGTAGAGGTCATAGGTGGGCGTGCTCCACTCGAGCTCAAAACCAGCATAGGTCGGGTCCGAAGCACCGGCCCATTGGAGGGTTTCCGGATCGAAGTAGGAGAGGTTTTCGCTAACCCGGGACCCGTCTGGCTTCTCCACCTCCACGGCCAGGCTCTGGCCTCGGAAGGAGTCTGGCAGAATGGCGGTCCTCAAAGAAAGCGCTTCTGCGATCTTCCACCGGAGTCCGGGGATGCTGGAGTGGCGAACGTATGGGGCCAGGGCCCTGTCCAACTCCTCGGCGGTGAGGCCATTCAAGGCCACCAAGCGATCCCCGGGAGCGAGATCGCCCAGGCCTACGTTTCCTCCGGCGACCAACGATGCCACGTCCGAAACGAAATATCCTCCGGCATCGGAGCCAAAGTCCGGTAGGAAGCGGACCGGGGCTTCCAGCGGATCGGTCTCTTCCTCAGCCTTCGATTGCTCCAGCCCGTCGGCGAGGGGCGGACGAATGCCGCCCTCCACCAGGCCGACGGAGAGGTGCCGATCCCTCCGGGCGTTGCTCAAACGGAGAAGGGCGTAAAATAGTTCCTCCTCGGTGTCGGCGTTTATCACTTCCGACCTGAGTTTTTCCATTCCTTCCAGAGGATCGAAACCGAGGGCCTCATGTTTCGGCACGGAGAACGCCCCACGGCGGGCCGTCATGGCGAGGATGGTATCGAAAAGAGCTTCACGAAGCTCCGGGGTCCCTGCAGGGCTCAGCATCTGGGGCACCTCTCGACCACAGCCGGATTGGCCAAGGAGGGGAAGGAGGGCCAGGAGGGCCAGCAGGCCCAAAGGGACGCCCTGGTTGGAACGGCGGCGGTTCATGGAATGGGACCCCCGAAGGAGAAAACCGATGGAGGACTGGGTTGCAGCCAGCAAGCTGAGGCCCTTGCACGGACGTACGCAAGTAAGCTTCCCATCAACCATTCCGTTACAGAAGTGGCCATTTCCACGAAGAGGACGGAGATTTGAAGAGATAGGTGCCCGCGCGGGCCTGTCGCTCAAGAATCGCCTGCGGCAGCCCGTTTTTCTGAACCCCGAGTTTAGAGCGACGTTTTATGGCCGAATACAGAATCGCCGTAATCCCCGGAGATGGGATCGGCTCCGAGGTGGTTCCGGAGGGAGTCCGAGCTCTCGAAGCAGCCGCCAGCCGCTTTGGATTCTCCTTCATCTGGGACGAGTTGGATTGGAGTTGTGACCGGTATCTCGAGACGGGGCGGTTCATGCCCTACGACGGAATCGAACAGATCCAAGGTCATGACTCGATCTTCCTCGGGGCCGTGGGCGACCCCCGGGTCCCCGATCACATCTCCCTCTGGGGCCTCCTGATTCCCATTCGCCGGATGATGCGACAGTGGGCAAACATTCGTCCGGTTCGCCTCATGCCGGGCGTCCCCAGTCCCCTGAGGGACCGGGGTCCTGACGACATCGACTTCGTTGTCGTACGTGAGAACAGCGAAGGAGAATACTCGGAGATCGGGGGGCGTTTGGACGTGGGAGGGAAGGCGGAGAGAGCCGAGAACCTGAGTGTCTTCACACGGGCAGGTGTCGACAGGATTCTTCGGTACGCCTTCGACTTGGCCCGCAGCCGTCAGAAGAAACACCTGACTTCTGCGACCAAATCCAATGGCATCATGCACACCATGCCTTATTGGGACGAACGGTTTCGAGCCATCGCCGAGGAGTACCCCGATGTCCGTAGCGACCAGTACCATGTGGACGTCCTGGCTGCGAACCTCGTACTTCACCCCGACTGGTTCGATGTTATCGTCGGGAGCAACCTTTTTGGTGACATCCTATCCGACCTTGGCCCGGCCATAGCCGGTACAATTGGGATTGCACCCTCGGCGAACATCAACCCGGACGGGGATTACCCGTCCATGTTCGAACCCGTCCACGGCTCGGCTCCTGACATCATGGGGAAGGGAGTGGCCAACCCCATCGGCCAGATCTGGTCCGGCGCCATGATGATGCGGTATCTGGGGGAGGAGTCGGCAGCCTGGACGCTGGAACGTGCCATCGAGCGAGTCCTGGGCGAACCCGGCCTCCGGACCCGTGACATGGGGGGCACGGCAACGACCAAGGAGTTGGGGGAGGCTGTGGCTCAGGTGGTGCGGGAGGTTTGAAGAGCGGGCTCTTTCCACGAGGTTATCTAAATGGACGCCATCGCCGAGTTGTACCGAAGCTGGACCCAGTTCCTGGAGCCCTACCCCGCTCTCAGGGCGCTGGAGGTCATCGTCGCATTCCTGATCCTTGCCTGGCTCGTGGACCGTCTCATCACCGGGATCATCTCACGGATGGTTTCCAAGACGGAAACGGACTTGGACGATCGACTCCTGTGAAGACCCTCCTCATACTCATCTGGATGGTGTTCGGGCTCCGTTTCTCCCGCCTTGTCTTGGGTGCTTTCAAGGACCGGGCAGAAAAGTTCGAGTTCATCCAACCCACCACGGAGCCTCTTCTCCGGAACGCCCTAGCGGTCCTACTCCTCTTGGCCGCGGCCTACGGCATCCTTCTCGCTTGGGACATCGAGGTAACCGCTCTTGTAGCAAGTGCCGGGATCGTCGGGCTGGCGTTGAGCTTCGCGGCCCAGGATACCCTGGCCAACCTGTTCGCTGGGGTGGCCATCATGGCGGATCGCCCTTATACGCTCGGGGAGTACATCATCCTGGACAGTGGCGAGCGAGGGCAGGTCACCCACATCGGACTCCGCAGCACCCGGCTTCTCACTCGGGACGACGTTGAGGTGTCCATTCCCAACAGCGTCATGGGTGCCGCGAAGATCATCAATGAGGCCTCTGGGGTCCCCGACCACTATCGGATCCGGGTGAAGGTCGGAACGGCCTACGGTTCCGATATCGACCAGGTGATGGAAGTCCTTTTGGGTATTGGGAAAGCGCACCCAAAGGTCCGAGACGTCCCGGAGCCCCGCGTCCGATTCCGCGCTTTCGGCGAGTCCAGCCTGGACTTCGAGCTCCTTTGCTGGATCGAGCAGCCGGCCGACCGTGGCTTTGTGACCCACGAGCTCAACTGTGAGGTGTACCGCGCCTTCGGAAAGGCGGGGATCAGCATCCCATTCCCTCAGCGGGACCTCTACATCAAGGAGATGCCCGCCGAGTAGCGACGGGGAACGCAGCCGTCCGGCCCTACCTGCGACCCCCGCCGGTCAACCATCGGCCAGGGGTCCTCTCCATGGAAACCCCCCTGCTCATCCCCCCGTACGGTGGACAGCTTCTACCGATCCATCGGGGTGAGATGTCATGAGGGAGTTTGCCAAAGAGATCCGTGTTGCCTTCCGCAGCCTGGCCAAACAGCCTGGGCTGGCCCTCCTGGCCGTCCTGGCCCTTGGAATGGGACTCGGATTCTCGGCAAACGAGTCCGACGAGGGACCTCGGAAAGCGAGGAGGCCTGGCTCACCATCGTGGGGGTGGTCCCGGGCCTTCTTATGGAGGGGGTGATGTACCTTCCCCTGGCCCAATCCGATGCCCAGTTCGTGAGCATGGCCGTCCGGGGAATGGGGGAACCGGCAGCACTTGCCCCCCTCATCCGCGAGGAAGTGGCGAGGCATAGCCCCGACACCCCCATCTATTGGCCCCAGACCCTGAAGGAGGCCGTGAACGAAACCTCTGGTGGGTGGATCCCTTCGGGGGTCTTTTTGCGGTCTTCGGCCTGGGGGCCCTCTTGTCCCGAGGCTTAAGGCAGGGATTCACCCTGGTGGAGCCCTGGGATCCCCAGGTGTTCGTGGGAATCTGTCTCACCCTGCTGACCACGGCGTTCCTGGCCACTATATTTCCTGCTCGCCGGGCGACGCGAGTGGACCCCGTGGAAGCATTGCGAGATAACTGAACCCCGGCGTCCGAGCGCCCTTAGCTCAATTGGATAGAGTACCTGACTTCGGATCAGGTGGTTGGGGGTTCGAGTCCCTCAGGGCGCGCTTAATAGAATCAAGGGTTTTCGGCCCCTCGGATTTTCTCCGGGGGGTCTTTTTCAGGCATTTTTCTCCAAGTTTTTCCAAATAGGCCCTGGAACGGGTAACCTCCCGCCGCTTGGAGGGTTTTCGACCACGGGAAGGGGGTTCGCGAATGCTACGCCTCTCCGACCATCTTCGTTATTCCCTGTCGGGAGTTGGGGCTTCGCGACTAACTTCGGGAACTAGTCGGATTACCGGTAACGCCGGGGAGCAAAGGATTTGATAAGAGG
>JBDHGR010000570.1:0-3124 GCA_039589815.1 Gemmatimonadota bacterium
ACGTGACCGGGATCCTGCAATGAACTCGATTACTTGCAGAAGCCCTTGACGAGCTCATCGATACCATGGGCGACCCACCCCGGGTAACCCTGGCCACGACCGAGTATCGATTGGACTGCGCTGCTCGGCCGTCAACTTCAGCGGATGGATCTTCCCCGTGAAAAGTGGACACGGGTTCAAGCGGCGGAACTCATCTTCTGATACTCGTCCGGATTCCGGTTTGGCGGGGCCAGTCAAACAGCTCAAGAAACGATTGGGCTTGCGCTTTGTTGCCGGTCATGTCGCCCTCGGCAAAACCCGTCTCCAAGGACAACATACCAATGTAGAACAGACGGAAAGCCTTGCTGTCCATGGAAATATCAATCGGCTCAACACCCGTGCCCGATAGGACCTCCGCCACTCCGTTGCGTTGTTCGATAACGAAGCTCTCATTGGAGTCTGTTATCGCTATAGAAAAACGCCCCTGGTGTCCTACAGCTCTTTCCGCGTTGAGGCGGAACGGTAGTTGCTTGATCAAGCTGGCAACCGGCACCGTTGACACATCGTCAGCAGCAAAGCGGGCCACCATCGGAATCTCGATCAGGCCTTCTAGAGCGGCCGCATGCTGCAAGTAGAAGTGGCGGTGTGAACCTGCGATGGTGCGGGCTGCCAACACGCGCAGCGCGGCGGCCTTGAGGTCCTTGGCGGCCTGGTTATCAGGCTCCATTCGGATCAGGTGGGTCGCCGCACGAGCCACCCAGACATGATCACCCCGGTCATAGGCCTCCTGTAGTTTCTGCAGATAGGGCTCTGGTCCACCCGCCAGAGCGATCATGTTGAGGTCGGCCACCTCGGGCGACAGCAAGGGCATCTCAGCCACATCGTGATAATGGCCGACCAGGTAGCCGTAGATGCCGCGGATATCGGTCTGCAGATCGTTGTACCACTGGCCCAGCAGGGGATGGTTTGCCAGGTGGGGCCGCAAGCGCAATCGCGAAGCGATCTCCTCCGGCCCGAGGCCTCGATTGATCAGGCGAACCGTCTGGTGGTACATGAAGGCAACCGCGTCGCGATAATTGACCAGGACCTGTTGGGCAAGCTGCCCGGAGAATGCCGGCCCGTGGCTGGGAACCACGTGTTCCGGTTGCAGCGAACGCATGAGATCGATGGATTCCAGATAACCTTCCGGATCACGTACCCGCTGGCCACGAGCAGTGAAGATGGGCGGCAGGGTCGGCGTCAGAGAGTCGCCGGTGAGAATGGTCTTCTTCTCCGGGAACCACAGCAGGATGTTGTCGGGCGTTTCACTGGGAGAGTGAATCAGCTCGATTTCGAGTCCGGCAACATCGAGCGCCAGTCGGTCACGAAAAGTACGGTTCGGGTAGATCACATGGCGCTTGTGGCCCTTGACCGACCCGATGCGTGGGAACTGGATTCCTTTCACGCCTGAGCAGAGCGGCCCTTCACCGACCTCACAATCCTCATCGAGGAAGAGGCCAAACTGCATGGCCAGTCCCCAGTCGGTACGAGGTGCCAGGGCAGACACACGTTCATTCAGGTACCGGACCGTGGATTCGTGAGCGATGATCTGGACATCCTCGTCCGCAGCCTCCACCCAGGCTTTGCAGCCAAAGACATGATCGAAATGGTAGTGCGAGTAGATCACGGCCTTGATGGGCTTGGCTGTATATTCTCGAAAAGCCGCCAGCATGGCCTTACCATGCTCGTAGCTGTCCCCTACATCGAAGATGACAATCCCATCTTCGCCTTCCAGCATGACGGCGTTACCCTGGCCAAACCCGCGTGCCAGGAAGACGCCCTCGGCTACCCGATCGACCTGGGGTTTGTTCATTCCTAGGAAAAGACGACTGAACTGCTGCCCGATCTCCGGATCTGTGTCGATAATGGATCTGTACTCAGCCTTGGATTCAAACTCGGCGTACACACTGCCAGGGTGAAGCATCAGCAAGAGAGAGACAGCAACGATTGGTCCATTTCCTAAAGCCAAGAGCGTTTTGCGATTCACCATCTCCCCACTCCTGTTTTGAAATTGTAAGGGACAATAAGATCTAGAGAGAACACATGGGAGTTTCTTCTAAACCGCCCCTTGGCTACGGCTTGAATCTATATCGTTTGCAGCGTCTTTGCACAGCCGGCGTACTGGCGAAGTTTACCTGCACGGCAGCGTCCGGTTTCTCCCCGGGAAGAGGTGTGCACTCCACGGTCGGTGTGGTGCAAGAGCCCAGGCTGTGGTTTGCGAGCGGCGACCGGCATCGACAGGGCGTGGAGGGCGAGCTCCTGCTGGGGCCGCGGCGCGGTCGCGCAGCCGACCTCCGTGGCTGATTTCCCTTCTTGCACCGCGAGGCTCACAGCATCGCGCTTAAACTGGGGCGTAAAGGTCCTGCGGACTCTTGTGGTCTTCTCTCCCATGGATCAGCTCGTTCGGGCCATGACAGACCCTCATCTTGGTGTCCACTCTTCCGCGAAACTTCAAATGGCTGCCCGGAGGGAGGCGCGGCTCGCAGGGGCTCGAGAAGAAGGCGCCGCGGGCCCCGCTCGGTTATCTTCGGGAGCCATCTGGTCCTGATGTAGAGAGCGCCCTGCCCAGGGAGGTTGGCTGTGTCTGAATCTTCTGTCTCATCCGTCCCCGTTCTGCGCCGTTTCAAGCACCTCGACCCCGAGGCGCGTCTCCAGGAGCTGATGTCCCGTCCCTACGGGTATCGGGGCTGGGAAGACGTCTACCGCGAGGAGTGGACGTGGGACAACGTGGTCAAGGTGTCGCACCTGCGGGTGAACTGTATCGAGAGCTGCTCCTACGATGCGTACGTGAAGGACGGGATCGTGTGGCGGGAGGAGCAGAATGCGAACTACCCGCAGGAGTTCAAGGACATCCCCGACTTCAACCCGCGGGGCTGTGGTCCGGGCTGTGCTTACGCCGCGCAGATGTACGACCCGACGCGCATCCGTTATCCGATGAAGCGTGTGGGCGAGCGGGGCTCGGGCCGCTGGCAGCGGTTGAGCTGGGATCAGGCCTTGGAGGAGATCGCCGACAAGCTGCTGGACGTCATCACCGAAGACGGCGCCGACTGCGTCATCTACGACTCGGGGACCACCAACATCGACGCCGGCATCGGCTCGGTGATGG
>JBDHGR010000571.1:0-3117 GCA_039589815.1 Gemmatimonadota bacterium
CACCCTCGGACGCCTACGATAACCCATGACGCCATGTAGAGGCCGAGGCCCACCACTGTGAGTACGACGCGCCTTGCGTTCAAAACGAGGAGAGCGTGGAGCACACCGGCGCCCGCCACAGCGGCGGTGGTATAGACCATGGCGAAGAAGAAGATCGGCACCCCTTCGATAGTGTCTAACAGCGGGGGGAAATAGTCGGTGTAGGCGGCATGGGCGCCAGGGCCCCACGCGGCCAGACGAACAGCGAAGATCTCGAAACTGGTTCGGATGGCCGCCCAAGAAACGAGAATCGCGAATGAGGTGACGAGCACCTTCAGGGCCACGAGGCGCCCGGTGCCCAGTGCACGGGTCGCGGCGAAGGCTCCCATGTAAGAGGCGCCCTGCTTGCGCCGCAGGCCCACCATGGAAGGAAGGGCCACCATCGGTGGCAGCAACAACGCAAGCCAGGCCCAGGAAACAACCAGCGCTCCGCCTCCGGGGCCGCTGGGGCCCAGGATCGTGATGATCATGGGTGCCGCGATGGCAGTCAGCACCCCGATGAACACCACACGACCGGCCCCGGAGTACACCTCGAACCAGAGCTGTGCCCGGACCGGGGATGAGACCGGACACTGCACCAGGAGCCTGTCGGCGATCCAAGAGTAGATCGCACTGCGGGGGCGGGGAACGGCCCTCTCCCCTTCCGGCACCGCTGGCGCGAACTGATCATCGCCCCGGCGTTGGCGGGCGGCCCCCGCGATGGTCGCCAGGGCTGCAGCGGCCGAGACCAGCGCCATCCAGCCGTAGGCCACCATGGAATACGAGAACGCTTCCCGCGCACCGGTCGCCGAAGGCTCGCCAGCCGCCGCCAGGCGGGAAATTCCCCAACTCATTCCGATCAGCCAGAGTACGGCTGCGAAAGCTCGTCGACGGACGGGATTTGCCGACGACCAACTGAAGGCGGCCCAGGTCAGGCACAGAGTGGAGACCAGGGCGGCGGGGTAGGGTGAAAGGGAAAGACCATATGCTGTCCTCAGGATCAGGATGGGTACCAGGTACGTCACGGCGGAGGAGATTGCGACGTACACCATGGGGACCGTCACCAGCACCCACGTGGGAATAGGCCTGGTGTAACCCAACCTCAGAGTAGATCCCTTCCCACTGTTGAGGGCCAGCGTCCACACCTGTCCGATCAACGCGAGGTAGATGGCCACCATCACCATCAGGGTCCCGCCGCGCTCGCTGTCCATGGGGAGGGCCATTAGTGCCACACCGGCCAGCATTGCCAGTACCATCACCGAAGCCAAGAGGAACCGGGACAACCGCCAGCATTCCCAGAGTACCGCCGTTGCCGGAGTCCCCATGGCTACGCCGCCTCCGCGCTGCTAGGCGCCCGGCCGACCCGGGCAACGAAAATCTCTTCCAGCGTTGCCGCCCGGGACTGGACCACCTCCCCCCGGTGGCGGGCCACGGACGCGTTGAACGGTTCCGTGGCTCCGTTGTGGATCACGCTCCAGGAGCGGCCCTCGCCCTCCACAGAGAGCGCACCTTCGATCTCCGGCGGTTGGTCCAGCCGCTCCCCGAACCGGATCTGGGCTCGGGCGTGGGCGCGGCGGATGCTCTCCAGCGTGCCATCCAGCACCACCCGACCCTGGTGGATCATGGTCACGTGATCCGCCATCCGCTCCACCTCGTCCAGGAGGTGCGAGGAGAAAAGCACGGTCCGGCCATCGTCCGCCACTGCCCGCACCATGGCGTCGAGGATGTCCTTGCGAACCACCGGATCCAATCCTGTGGAGGGCTCGTCCAGGATCAGCAGGTCCGGGCGGTGTGCAACCGCCGCCACGATCCCGACCTGCGCCCGCATCCCCCTTGACAGCTCCAGAATCTTCATTCCGCTGTCCAGCTCGAACGTGTCCAGGAGCTGATGCGCATAGGCCATGTCCCAGTCCGGGTGAAACGCCTGGGTGTAGCGCATCAGCTCGTCCACACGCATCCACTCCGGCAAATCCCGCTCCTCCGACAGGTACCCGATACGCTGCAACACTTCCACGGGATGACGCACCGGATCCATTCCGAACATCCGCACCGATCCCGACTTGGCACGAAAAAGCCCCAGGAGGTGCTTGATGAGCGTCGTCTTCCCCGCGCCGTTCGCCCCGACCAGCCCGTACACCTTGGCCTCGCCCGCCCGGTAGCTGACCTCGTCCAAGGCTACCGTACTACCGAACCGACGCGACACGCGGTCGACTTCAACCATGCTCTCGGTCACCCTTCTCCTCCTTCGATTCCCTGTCTATGGCCTCCTGCCTCCGGCGGAACGCCTCGAGCAACTCGTCTGCCGTAAAACCCAGCTGATGCCCCTCCGCCAGGAGCCCGTCGATCCGCTGCTCGATGATCCGGTCGCGCTCCTGTTTGGCCAGCGGGGTCGGACCCGCCTTCACGTAAGTCCCGGCCCCGGGCCGCTTCTCCAGCACCCCTGCTGACTCCAGCTCGTGGTACGCCTTCACCACCGTGTTCGGCGTCACCTTCAGCCGCAACGCCAGCCCCCGGACCGACGGAATCTCCTCCCCCGGTTCCAACAGGCTGGATGCTACCATGTACCGGATCTGATTGGCGATCTGCCGGTAGATGGGAACGCCGTCGCTGGGGTTGATCGTGATGTTCATGGCTCTTGCGCCTCTCCGACCCGGCTCAAAAGCCGGTCGGCTCCATGAAGGCTAACGTTACACTGTATGCGTACAGTGATACAGTTGGAATGTCAAGGATTTCATGGAGAAGGGCGTCCCTGTTTCTTCGGACATGAGAGTACTCAGGTGCCTCGTCCTCGGGCAGGTCGTGTCGTAGTAGGGAGTGGATTACCTCCTCCTGGGATTTGTGTCGATTCCGGTGTCGAAGTGGGCCGGTCATTGGGCCAGTAGATCCCGGCATGGTCCGGCATGTTTGCCAGAAAAGTACGGCAGATCGTGCGTCCTGCCCGTGAAATCACGGCATTTTGCCGGGATTTGGCCCATTTGACGGGGGCCCGTCCCGAATCCCAACTTCCACTCCCGCCGCCCCAACTCCAGCGCGAGAAAGAGAGCTCGGGTATCTTTCCCATTGCGGGCCGTCTCTGCCTTGTTCATTGCTCCTCCCTGG